>JAFAQG010000779.1 GCA_019246575.1 Acidobacteriaceae bacterium | reverse complement strand
CTGCCCACGTAGGCAACATCGAGGACGGTTCCCCAGCCGATCTCTCTCTGGATGCCGAAGCTGGCCTGATAGGAAGTTACAGCCTTGGCGTGCGGGTCGATGTCGCGCGAAAAGGCACTCGGAGAAAGCAGTCCCGTCCCATTGGCGGCCGTCTCCACGGTGCCGTAGTATTGCGTCGGATTGTAGATAGCCGGCGGATTGAAGAAGAGATTGCCGAGCGTTCCCGCGTCGGGATGCTGGTTATAGAAAAATCCGCCGCCGCCCCGGACAGCCGTTTTTCCGTCCCCGAAGGGGGCCCACGCAAAGCCAAACCGCGGGCCGGGCAGGATTTCCGTTCGCAAACACCATGGAACGCGGAAAGCCGGGGGTCGTAGGCGTAACAATTCCGTTGAGAAGATTGCCCGAATTCGGCACGATCAGGCCCGCATAGACCGGCAGCACCTGCGCGCCGGTGAGCGGATTGATCGTGACTCTCTGGCCGTTCACCACCGCGGGCGTGAAGAGCGCGGGTACCTGCGCTGGGTTGTAGGTGTAGGGAACGAAGTTTCCCGCGTTGTTGTTATTGGGCTCCTGGGGTAGCGACCAAGTGAAGCGAATTCCCAGGTCGAGAGTTAGCCGGGGAAGCACTTTCCAGTGATCCTGAAGATACCACTCCCAAATGCGTGTAATCGGGGCATAATTCACGCGATTTGTCGCTTCGCTGTAAGTATCGTAGTAGCCGAGGATCGCGTTGGCGTAGGCGTATCCGGTGTTGAACGGATTATTGGAATCAGTCTGGAAGTTGAAGCTTCCGGGGAACCCGGTCCCGCCGGCCTGGTGATATTGGTTGTAAAGCGTGTGCTGGTAATAAACGCCGCCTTTGAACAGGTGATTTCCCCATACTTTGCTGAGGCCGTCGCTGAAGCTTAAAGCGGTAGAGTCGTCCACCATGGGAAAGCGGCCGTCGTAGCTGATCTTCGCGGCGTTGTTATTGACGAGGTTGCCGAACTGGACTGCGGGCAAAAGGCCGAGCGGGTTGTCCGCCGGATACGTCTGCGGGATATTGATGCCGTAGGTCGCGCGTTGATATGCAGTGAGTGCGGACTTACTCAGGATCTGCTTCTCGGTCCACAGGTTCAGTCCAAACGTGACCTCGTTCACCAGCGTAGGGCTGAACGTATAAGTGAAATTGCCGCCCACATTCGGCATCGTCTGTTGATAATCGACGGCAGCGAGTCCCCATTCGTTGCTGATAGCCGCGCTCGTAAACTTAGTATTGTCGCTGCTATATCCGCTGCCGCGGAACCAGGCCTTCGCTCTGTCGGAGATGTTGTAATCGACTCGGAGAATCTCCTGGTTGATGGGAATATCCTCCGTTCCGGCGATCTGGAAGTTATACCCGAACTTGGTGACCGCGGTGTTCGTGTCGTTCGGCAGCGGGAAGATACTCAGCAACTTAGACATGTTGGGGTCGATGCGGCCTGCGGGGATCATGTTGCCCGGAAACGCCGCTTTGGTGCTCGGGTCGATTACGGTGATGCGCTGGCCCGAGCTATTGAAGCTTTGGGAAAAGTTGCCCTGACGCTCGAGTTCGGTAGGTACGGTGTAATTGCGAAGGGTGTTCGGGCTCTGATTGGGAAGGTACTCGTCGGAAAAGAAGAAGAACAGTTTCTGCTTATCCACATTGAAGTGGTGCGGCCAGTAAATAGGGCCGCCCAGATTCCAGCCGGTTGTGTTATACCGATAGCGCTGGCGTGCGATGCCTTGCCGGTTATTTACGAAGTTATCCGCGTTGAAGGCTTCGTTCCGGTTGTAATAGTACGCGCCGCCGTGAAACTGCTGGGTACCGCTTTTGGTGACGATGTTGATGACACCTCCGGAGGCAGTGCCGTATTCGGCCGGGTAGGAGTTCAGAAGTACTTTCACTTCCTCGATGGCGTCCATATTGATGGGCGATTGCGCGTTGCTTCCGCGCGCCGTATTACCGGAGATGCCGTCGATATTCAGCGCATTGTAGTTATTCCGCACACCGTCCATGGTCGGCGTGGTGAACTGACCCAGCGTATCGCCGCCGCTGTTATCGTTTACCACTCCTGGCAGAATCTGCAGCAAAGACATCACATCGCGGCCCCGCGCCATAAGGTTTGTAATCTGCTTCGAGTCGAGCAAGGCGGATCGGTCGCCCGACGCCGTTTCAACCTGCGTGATAGCGGCCTTCACCTCCACCGTTTCGCTAACGGAGCCCATCTCGAGTTCCACGTCGCCCTCGGAGAGGTTGGCACTGGCCGAAAGTTCGATGCCGGTCTTGTCGAACTGTTTGAAGCCCGTCATTTTGATCTGCAGACTGTAGGTACCGGGCTCGAGGTCCGTGAACACGAATTGGCCCGCTTCCTTCGTCGTGAACATGCGAGTATTTCTTAGTACCTGCTTTATCAGCCGTACTTCCGCGCCCGCAATCGCCCCGCCCGAAGGGTCTGTTACCCGCCCCGTAATTGTTCCGGACGAGCTTTGGGATAGAGCCGATCCGGCAAGAAAAACCATTGCGGCCGCCGCGACTGCCAACCTCGTGCGTATGCGCATGTGACCCCCTCCATTGATTCACTCGCCCCGACCGGCCGGGAGCGCAGGCGTTAAGGGTCGGCGCTCTTCAGGAGGTCCGCCGCCCCGCCTCGTTAAGATTTTCGAGTGAACTGTCTGGGCCTAATTTAGTCCCGTTTTATCGCTAACGTGAAGGGTTTTTGGTACCTGGCCGTAGCATCCACCTTAAATCCTTCGTTTCACGGCCTGCTCCGTCGCACCGTTCCGGGCCCTGACCGCCGTCTCTGCTTTCGAAAGATCGCCGCCATCGATCGTAATCGCTTCGTTCGCCGCACCCTCAAGTTGAAGAAACACCGAAGCCGCCGTTAACAAACGCGTAGCCGTCATCAGCACTTGTTTGGTGTCGATAAAGCGCAAACAAGACTCCGCCTCTGTATTTCCCTCGACATTCAAACATTGGATGGCCGCATCCTCGACATGATCCAGAATCAATGACGGACGCAAATCCGGCCGGCTTACCTGAAAACGGACATTCTGCAGCGTCAGTCCACGCGAGTGGCGCGCGTACAAACCATAAGCGGGCATCGGACCGAGCATGAAGTACTCGCCGGCAATCGCCGGAAGATCGCGCCTCGCGGCATCCTCAGCTGTTCCGCCGCCGCCGAACGTGAGATGGACGTTAGTGAACGAGATATTCTCCAGAACCGCATCGCCCACGCAATTCAAAGTAATGCAGGAATGCCCCTCGCCTTGGCGGTAGCTATTGCCGAATGGATAATCCGGAAGCGGTCCGGGGTTCGTGGTCACCGTGCCCTGAATGTTGCTGAAGGAAATATTGCGTGCCAGCGCGGGCACCCTCGATGTACCGGGCTGGCCGCCCGCCGCCTGCGGGCCGGGCGGCGCCCCCGGCGCCTTGCGAGGCGTGGGTGGACCGACGCTGATATTGATCGGGCCCGTTGCGTCCTGTAATACGAGGTCCGAAAACGAAATATTCTCGAATCGCGATCCGGGGCCGCCGTGAAATTTGATCGGGCACCCGTACACCTGATACAGTACGCAGTTCGAAACGGTGATGTTTTCGGCGACGCCGCCTCCGAAGCGGAACACCGACCATCGCGTGCTGAAGGATGAATTGGTAATCGTCACAAACTGGCAGCTTCCAAATAAGGCGCAAGCGTCGTCTTGCGATTCCACGATGCAATTCGAAACAGTCACATGCCGGCAGCTGATGAAATGGAAGCCGTCGTTGTTCCCGTTAACGCGGTTATGAATGTACAGTCCACTCATGTGAACGCGTGTCGACTGGATAACACGCACACAGTGGTAGGCGCTGCGAATCAGGTCGATGTCGCGCACCCGCAGATTTTCGCAGCGATAAAAGAGCAGCGAATAGGGCCGCTTATTGCCGCCTAAACCGCTGCGCGGCGGAACCCCGCGCCCCGCCGAATGGAACTCGATTCCCTGGCCGTCGATTACGCCGGGCCCCTCCACAGTGACGTTCTTGGCATCGGTGGCGAAGACGAGCGCCCAATTCCCGTCTTCTAGCGTCGAATCGCCGCTCAGCGGTATGTCACTCACCGGGTGATATTGCTTCCCGTCGGCGCTGCCGAGCAGTTTTCCCGATGCGCTCACACGTAGCGTGACGTTGCTCTTGAGCTCAATCGTCCCGCTGTGAAACTCGCCTTGCGGAATGAGAACGGTGCCGCCGCCGTCCCCGTGGCAGGCGTCCACCGCGGCTTGAATCGCAGCCGTATCGAGGACTTTGCCGTCGCCCTTGGCACCGAAGTCGCGGACGTTGAATATGCGCTCGCCACGGCGGTCTTCCGGCTTGGCGCCTTCTTCGCGAAAGGACTCGGCGTCGCGGACACGGCCCGCGGCTGCGGTGAGGATGGGAAGGGGCAACCGGCTTAACCAGCGCCGGCGATCTTGCAATCTGGTCTTCACACTGTAATACTATAGCGCTATAGATGAAGATCCTTTGCCTGTTGATCGGCGCGGCGGCCCCGCCTGCCGCTCAGGTTTACGTATCGCCCTCCGGGAGAGACAGCAATCCTGGAACGGCTGCCCGGCCTGTGGCCACTCTGGAACGGGCCCGCGCTATGGTCCGATCCATGACTCCAGCCGCCACTGCCGACATTACGGTCTACCTGGCCGGTGGCGTTTACCGGCTTGCCGAGCCCTTAGTGCTCGACGCCCGCGATTCAGGCGCCGATAATCATCGCGTCATCTATACCGCCCTGCCGCGCGCACAGCCGCTGATCAGCGGGGGTGTGCAAGTCACGGGTTGGAAGTTGTCGGACGCAAGCAGAAATCTGTGGTCCGCGCCCGCCCCGCCGCAACTCCAAAACACCCGTCAGCTTTATATCGATGGAGTGCGCGCCCGCCGCACGCAAGGACGATTGCCCGTCGAACTGAACCAGACGGAGACCGGCTATACAGCAAGTCAACCGGCTATGGCCTCGTGGCGAAATCCCGGCGACATCGAGTTCGTCTACACCGGCGGTAACGCCGTTTGGTCGGAAGGCTCGGTCGGACTTGGTTCGTGGACAGAGCCGCGTTGTCCCATGGCGAGTATTCATGGCGCGGAGATTCAGATGGCTCAGCCGTGCTGGAGCAACTCCACCCGGCACGTGATGTTGCCCGAATGGAAACGCACTGCTAATCTCGTGGGACCGAGGAGCGTCGGACGCCACCCGGCATACATCGAGGCCGCCCCGGTGCGCCGTCCTACGCGGATGCGCTGGCGGGCGTGAAGACGGTCAGCATTCATTTCAGAGCTCCGCAGGAAACCGAAGCAGCGAGGAAGCCCCCCATCATTGGTTACGCCGTCACGGTAAATCCCGGAGGCCGGACAGTGTTGTTCCGCAGATGCCGCGTGGTTGTGTTGGAGGGCCGGCACACTACGTTCGACATTGTAGATCGACTTGAGTCGGGGAAAACGTACACCTTCAGCGTGGCTGCGGTCTCGCCGGCCGGTGAAGGACCCGCCGTGACAACCAGGCCCGTCACGATTCACTAACAGAGGAACAGCACCGAGCGTGCTTTCGGAATTATTGCTCTTTTACCGTCCAGCTTCGTACTCTGAACTACGGTGACGTATTTCTTAGCCGGCTTCAAGCCGGAGGCGTTTGCGACAATCTTGACGAGTAGGGCGTGAAGGTGCTACGTGTGAACGTCCAGTGGAAGGTTCATCAAATGGGCTTTTCCTTGGCACCGAGAGTTGCAGCCTCCCGATGTCCACTCTATGCAGACTATCAAAATACGTCGCCCAGGTCCTGATAATACGTCACTGTGTTTGCGAATGGTACAAGTTAGGTAGCTCCCCAATTGAATCCAGAAATTGGAGGTTGTAGCGGCTGCCGACGCGGATAGATCGTGTGTGACGGCCTACAGTAGAGTTTCCCAACGCCCGCTGCCGGCGAAGGCGGCTTTCGCTAGAAATGTACTCTTGACCTCTAGACCGCTGTGCTTGCTTGCGCGCCGAGCCATTCGAGCGGTCGCGGACGGAAAGACAGCTTGCCTCTTGCCTTCCGGTTCGAGGCCTCGCGTAGCTTGGTGGCGTAGTAAACAGCATCCGGCCCGGAATTCCGCAGCGCCTGCTCTTCGGAGACGGTTGGAGGGTACGGTGCGCCAAGGAATTTTGCAAATGCGGCCAACCACACGGATTGTGCAACTGGTTGGTCGTCAACCACGTTATACACGCCAGGGTCCACGGTGAGCGCGGCACATGTCGCGGCTGCGGCATCCTCAACATGCACCCAGTTCGAGATGCCTTCACCATTGCCGATCACCAGTACCTCGCTTCGGCGAACCTGTTCGCCGACGTCGCCGTCTCGACTGAACCAAGTTTCAGGTCCGTAGAAAAATCCGTAGCGTAACAACACCGCCTCTAACCCGGATTCCTGCGCCAGCGTCTCCAAATCAGCATAGGTCCTGCATCCGGC
>JAFAQG010000967.1 GCA_019246575.1 Acidobacteriaceae bacterium | reverse complement strand
TTGTCCGCAGCGTTCGAGCCAAATGGGACGCCGTACTGAATGTGTGCGCCGGCTGATGAATAAGGAAAGAGTTGCTCGACGCGAACGAGCCGCGGCTGCCTCCACTCTACGGTGTTTTCAACATCCAAGCGCTTCAGATCTTTATAGAGAAGAAGCCGCTGCGTTACTGGCATCTCAACCAAGTGCTCGACAATTGTGACGACTGCCCGGACGCCGTTGTTTTCTTCTACGCGGATATCGTCGACTGTCGCCGGGAAAGTGCGCCCGCTCAGTGGCTCGATTCCGATGTAGTTGCCGCCTCGCTCTTCGTTGGCGACGATTTCCATATTCTGAAATACATCTCGCTGCAGTTCCTTGTCGAACAGTGTCACTCTTCCGGTTGCCCGATCCAGTGACAACTTGTAGTATTGGTTTTCAACAACGTCAGAGCCGAGAGCGCGCCGTGGCTCCTTCCTGTCATTAACTTCATCGAGCGTCACGGTTGCGGTTTGCGGAAAACTCTCCGTATTCTGAGCAGGGCATAAGTAATAAGTCTTGTAACCGAGCGATGGAATCTCCCGAGCGATAAAGGTGAGTTTCAGCGCTCGCGACATGTTCTCGCTGTACTGCGCAACGTAAAACGGAACAGCAGTCCCGTTTTCATCAACCAGGCGCATCCCTTTGCGATAATCCTCGATGCGAGCGGGCACGACATCGCCGTAGAGCGTGATATGGGCTTTGACGACGTCGTCACGGCGCCAGGCCATTGGGTTGAACACGACAAGCGGGAAGCTGGGTTTAACCGGGATCTTTACGCGCTCTGCTATGTTGCGAAGATTGTCGCGAAGGATTTCGCCGCCCCGCAATATGGACAGCTCCGAGTAGCCGCGCTTGCGTTCGTCACCTTCCCAGCCGCCCTGGCCATCATGGTTGTGATCGGTCGATTCAATGAGTTTTTTCCACAGAAAATCAAATTCGCTCTGTGGGTACGGTCCGTACTTCAGGGCATAGTTGATGGCCGCGAATTTTTCAGCAGCCAGCAGAGTGTTGGTCGCAGGGATGACTAGAGGCCATAAGTGCGGAAGAGAGGCGACGATGTTCGGCCAGGAGGAAGGGATTTCGCCACTTACTTCAGGTAACCCTGTCAGTTTACAGACACTCGCGAAGTAATCATCGGGTGTCGCGAACTGAAAATGTGCTCCCGGTATTTCGCGGTTCAGAACACTGAGATTCTGGACAAGTTTGTCATTCGGCGCCCACAGGTCCGTCCCCCAATTCATCAGTATGGGCGCCTGGGTGGTTGCCTCCACTTCGGACAGCTCTTTTTTGATGGTGGCCAGGCGGGCGGGATCAATGTCCTGATGCAGACCCAAATGAGATCCCCAACCGTAGCCCTTCAGCGTAAACCAAGTTAGTACTTGCGAACCGTCCGGAGCGCGCCAGAAGAACAGCGATCTGTCGCTGGGGCCCATTCGGGTCATAACCATGTAAGGGACATCAGCCTGATGGAGCACCTGCGGATACTGTGGAGTGAAGCCGGGTATGTCGCCCAAATGAGCGGTTTTCGGCATCACACCAAACTCGGAACGTGCGTATCGCTGACCGTAAACCAGATTCCTAGATAGCACCTCGCCATCCTGCAGATCTTGAAAGGCCGCCACCCACTTTGGCGCAATCTCAATACGTCCTGACTTGACCAGACGCCTCAGAGCATCGGCTTCCGGCATTCCGGCGTGGCTCTCCATGAAATTCGCGACGAAATCGTCGTCCTCGATCAGAAAACGAAACTCTGGATAGCGCGTGCAAAGATCGATAGCGCGGCTGATAATACGATTTCCGCGCGCCAGGCATTCTTCGCGCGTGCCACCCCAGAAGAAATCGAGATGAGAGAACGGAATTATGTAGACTTGACGCTCGCCCGCGGCGCGAGACGGGGCAAAAAAAATCAGCGTGAGACCAACAAGGCCTGTGGTCTGGCGTAGACGTTGCAGTAACTTCATGTTTTTAAAATTTCACGTTCAATACTGCTAAAAAATCAGCTTCAAAGCAAGCTGACTTATGCGTGGATCTCCGGCCGAGTTGATTACGCCGAAGGTGCTTGTGCCGAAGGTAGTGCCCGGGCCGCCGAAGTTCACACGGTTGAGAACATTGAAGAATTCCGCCCGGAACTGCAGGTTGTAACGCTCGTAGAAACGGGTGTTTTTGATCGCGGAGAAATCGAAGTTGATCAGGCCCGGGGCCCTGACATCCGGCAACGTGCGCGACGTGTTTCCAAACGTGAACGCCGGCGGCTGGGAGAACACGGTTGTGTTGAAGTACTGGTTGAGGCGATTTTCGACTGATCCGCTCAGGGCTGCGCTGTGACCGTTGTTACTTGGCCGTGAACCGCCGCCCAGCGAATTCGTCTGGTTTATCGAGGTCGTTAATCCCAGCGGAAGCCCATTCTGAATGGTGGTGATTCCGTTGACCTCCCAACCAGAGACGATTTTCTGTGTGAAAGTTCCGCCTCCGGTCAGAAAAAGCTTTCCGCTTCCAAACGGCAGCTGCCAGTTGTAGCTAAGGACAAACCGCTGCGGCACGTCTATGTTCGCGAGGGACCGCTCAGCGCGCAGGTTGTTACTGTCCTGCAGCCCGGGATTGGCGAAATTAATAGAGAGCCGCGAGCCAGCGTCCGTGATCATCTTCGACCACGTATACGCCCCGAGTAAGCTGAACCCGTTGCGAAACCGTCTTTCCACTTTCACTTGCATCGAGTGATAGATGGAATTTCCCTCGTGTACGGCGCGGATATTGACACTGTTGAATTCCGGGAAGGGGCGTAACAAAACACCCCTGGCAACCACAGGTTGAGTCAGCGGACCTGTGGCGATGACACCGAAGAATGGATTGGGAACCTGCTGCAAAAGAGCAGGACCCAGCGACAAATATTGGTCCGGAAGCTGATCGAGTTGTATATCAACGGGAAGCGCCGTGCCCTTCGAACCCGCGTAGGCCAGATCGAATAACACGTTTCCGCGCAATTGATGCTGGACATCGAAGTTCCATTGCTGAGAATACGCGCTGCGATCGTTGTGGTAAACGCTTACGATATCCTGGCCCAGCAAGGTCCGGAGTCCGAGACTGCTTCCAGTAGGTTGCACAATCCCTTGCGGAAAGGGATTGCTCAACGTGCCAGCAGGCGTGAGATTTCCGTTCAGCGATGCGACATAAGGGGTGGTCGCAAAGAATCCGGAGCCGCCGAGATTCGTGCCCTGATCGTCGCCCGTAGCAGGAAGATAGAAAATGGCGTATCCAGCACGAATGACGGTGCTTGGGAGGACGTTGTATGCAAGACCGAAGCGCGGCCCCCAGCGATTCCAGTTCGTAGCTTTCTGGCGCGTGGGATCGCCATTCACGCCAACAAACCTGAGGCCGCCCGTGAGGTTCGGAATGCCGACCTGTGGTCCGATCGGATTCAGAACGCTCGGATCGAACCAGCTCAAACGGTTGTAGCGTTCGTTTCTTCCAGTCTCTACTTCATAGCGCAAACCTAGGTTGAGCGTGAGCTTGGGCGAAACCCGATAATCGTCTTGCAGATATGCGCCAAAGTAGCGGTACGAAATCGAGATCGCGGGAGTGTTGTCGATGTTGCCGGAAGAAGGATAACCCAGCAGGAACGAGGCGATGCTGTTGCCTGAAGTGGCGCTCGTCGCGAGCGGATTCTGACCCGTGAAGCCGGCGTCGAAATTGAACGTACCTTGCGGCGAATTGGGTTGCAATTCTCCGATCGGGATGAAACGATAATCGCCGCCCCACTTGAGCGTGTGGTTTGTAAGAACTTTGGTCATGCTTCCCTGCCATGTGTGCGTGTTGTCGCCGCGATTGATAAGATCCTGACTTTGCGGCGCTATAGCACGGTACCCGCTCGGCTGAAAGGACGGCAGGGCGTCGACGGGAATCTGCCGGGCGAAACTGGTCGGGAAGCCGAGAGTGGTTAAGTCGATGCCGTATCCCGCGGGTTTCTTACCAACAAACTGCCTGACAAAGCCATAAGAGAATTCAAACAAGAGAGTTGGTGAGATTGCATCCGTGTAATCGAAGGCAAAATTGCGCGCGTTGAAGCCAAGCGGCACGCCTCCACCGCCGGGATTTACCCAACCGCCGCCGTTATGGAAGAAATCATACGCTCCGCGCTGTACGTTGCTGTAGGAGAAGCGACCGAACAGGTGATGGCGTTCTCGAATCGTGTGATCGATCCGCGCAGTGAATTGATCCTGAGTATTCGGAACGGCCGCGCTTCCGATAAAGTTATTCGCACCAGTAAGAGGATTCCCTGTTGTGTTCGGCGCCGGGTACAAAGCCGCGATTTTCGCCGAGACAGCATTGATGAGCCTGGCCGGGATGATATTCCCTTGGAACGCGTCGCGAATATAAGCGCCGGCGTGGGCCGGGTCGGGCCGGGTAGTGGTGGGATCGTAAATGCGTACGAACTGCCCGGAACTGGTGAATAAGTGCGAAAAATCGCCTTGTAATTCCTGAGGCGTCGGAATGGTGAAAGTCTGTGTTAAGGCGAGGCGGTCGCGCAGACCTTCGTAATTGAAAAACCAGAAAGTCTTGTTGTGACCATCGTAAAAGTGCGGCAACACGACTGGTCCGCCGATAGTAAAACCGAACTGGTTGGTCGTCGTTGCAGGACGCGGTGTACCCGAGCGGTTGTTGAACCAGTTGTTCGCGTTCAGTAGATCATTTCGAAAAAAATCGTACGCGGTGCCGTGCACCTGGTTGCCGCCGGATTTTGTTACCAGATTCACGATTCCGCCACCGGTACGGCCGAATTCGGCGGGAACCGTGTTCGTCTGAACCTTGAACTCGTCCACATCGTCAACCACCGGCACGAATGCGGGTGCATTATAGAGCGCGGCATTCGCGGGCACGCCGTCGATCAGCGTCTCATTGCTCACGACCTGGCTGCCGCTCGTGGAGAAGAAGCCCTGGTTATAGGAAT
>JAFAQG010000768.1 GCA_019246575.1 Acidobacteriaceae bacterium | reverse complement strand
TGCCTTTGCAGGCGGTTACGCTGGACGTGCTGCGGAGCCACCTCGACCACTTGCGGGCCGCCGGATTGTCGAACCGTTCCATTGCGCGTCACGTCACCACGCTGCGTGGGTTCTTCGGTTTTCTCGTTGAGGAGCGGGAGCTGCCGGACAGCCCGGCTGAGCTGCTTGCGTCTCCTCACACTGGATCTTCGCTTCCCAAATACCTGAACCGTGCCGCCGTCGATCGGCTTCTCGAAGCGCCCGGCGAGGCCTCACGGACCGGCTTGCGGGACCGCGCCATGCTGGACCTGTTGTACGCCACCGGAGTCCGCGTGAGCGAGTTGATCCAACTCCGCGTTTCAGACCTGGATACATCACAGGGCATCGTGAGGGTGACCGGGAAAGGCAACAAGCAGCGGCTCGTTCCTGTCGGAAGGCCGGCTCTGAAATCGGTCGAGCGGTACTGCACGGAACAGCGGCCGAAATTGCTCCAAGGTCGCAACAGCCCGTACTTGTTCGTGACCGCACGCGGCGATGCGATGACGCGTCAAGGCTTCTGGAAACTGCTTAAGGGACACGGTAGGCATGTCGGGATCTTCCGTTCTCTTGGCCCGCATGTACTCCGGCATACATTTGCTACCCACTTACTAGAAGGCGGAGCAGATCTGCGCAGCGTGCAGGCAATGCTGGGTCATGCCGATATCGGCACGACGCAAATCTACACGCACGTGATGCGCTCGAGGTTGCGCGATACCGTCAATGCACATCATCCCCGGGCGGGACGAAACAGCATTCAAGCAGTCACCGGCAAGACGAGGAGGCCACGTAGCTTATGAGCGACTACATGTTCGTGCTCGAAAGTCACCTCACGGGCGAACAGAGCAAGGTCTTGAGCGAGATCCGGGATGCTGCAGAGCGAGAGAGCCTCAACATTTTTCTGACCGGTGGCGCGATGCGGGACATGATGGGCGGGTTCCCCATACGCGATTTGGACTTCACCGTGGAAGGGTTGGCCGTAAAGCTCGGCAAGGCTATCGCTCACAAGAACGGTGCCGAGATCGTGCTGGTCGATGATTTGCGTAAGACGGTCGAGATCCGCTTCCGAGGCGGTGTAACTGCGAGCCTCGCTATGGCGCGGCAGGAGAGATATGCGAGGCCCGGCGCTAAACCGCAGATTGAGCCTGCAACCATACATGAAGATCTGCGAGGCCGCGACTTCACAGTCAACGCGATCGCTCTCTCGCTCGGCAAAGCTTCCCGAGGACTAATATTGGACCCTACCAACGGGCTCGGCGATCTGAGTTCGAAGGAACTGCGGGCTGTCAACAACCACGCGTTGTGCGACGATCCATCGCGCATGCTGCGCATGATCCGTTTGCGTGTCAGGCTGGGGTTCGCGGTCGACGAACGGACCCTTGCGCAATATCAGGGCGCGCGTGAGGCCAAGCTCGAGACGAAGATTTCGCCGGCGGCCTTGAAGCATGAACTGCAACAGATCGCGATCGATCCGCTTGCCGGAGATATCTTGAAGGCGCTCGAAGACGAGAAGCTGCTCGAATTGATCTCAGCGGCTTTAGCGGGACCGAAGTTGAATCTTGCAGGGTTCCAGAAGCTACAGAAAGCCCGCCAGGCATTGCCGTTCGGAACATCGTTGGCCGTCGACTCCCATGCACTTTTCTTCTATCTGCTGTTTGAGAAGTTGACGCCGAAGGAACGAAGCCAAATCACACAGTCGCTCGGACTCGAGCGGTCCGAGGTCGATCGCGCGGCACGCCTCGAGAGTAGGTCGCTGAAGGTCGAAAAAGAGCTGGCGCGCGCCAAAATTCACCGCCCTTCCGAGCTCTACGCTTTACTCTCGAAGGTTCCGGGTGAGATCCTGTTCCTGCTGCTGATGCGATCCGGCCAGCGACTGGTCATCGACCGTATTAAGAATTATCTCCAGAAGTACCTGCCGGCAGCCCAGGAGATTACAGCGAAAGAGGTCATCGAGCACGGTGCAGAACCTGGCACCGCCAAATACACCAAAGTGCAGCAGCAGTTAATTGCCGCCCGCTTGGACGCACGCCCGAAGAAACCCGTCGTCGAAGAAGCACCCCCGGCCCCGCCGCCCGGTCCACGGCGCTCGGCCAGCTTCGCCCGCTAAATCGCACGG
>JAFAQG010000760.1 GCA_019246575.1 Acidobacteriaceae bacterium | reverse complement strand
TCTGAGGTCCGTCGTAGGGAACGCCCGTCGTAACGCTAATCGCGTTGCCGCTCGCATCTTGCACCGCGCCCAAGCCGGTTGCCAGAAGAACAATCGTTTCGTTTGCCTGTGCGGGGTTATCGGCCGTAAGCAAGCCTGTGGCGTTGGAACTGCAGCACGTAGAACTCGTGTAGGCGGTAAGCGTGACTGCTGCCGCCGATTTGCCTGCAGCGGGGCTGGACGAACCCGCTACTGGAATGCCGGAACCCGCTGGGGCCTGCTGTCTCGCCCTCAAAACGACACGCGTAAATGCCCCGCCCGGCGCCGCAGTGACATTCCCATCGGGAGCGTTGTTGATCGCATTTACCAAGCCCGTGACAATGCTCTGCAGCGAATCGCTCGATTGCACCGTGTAGTTGTACGCCTGGCCATTGACGGTAATCGTCGCGATGTCGCCCGCCTGGACGGTACCGTCGATTGAAATCGTTGCCGATGGATGAGGGTCCGGGTCGTGCATCGCCCCGTATGCGGCCGGGGCGCCTCCGGAGCTCGTACATGGCTGCGAAGTGGGGCAGGTGAACAAACCCGGATTCGCCGGCGCGATCGTAATCGGACTCGCCGTGGTTACCGTGGGCGCGCCACCGTTCCTGTGAGCATTCAGGACGTAAACGCTGCTGCTCGTCCGGTCGGTCGAGGAAAACGGAACTTCTGCGATCACCTGCTGAGGCGAAACCAGATACAGCGGGGCAGCAAAGCCGTCGATGAATACCTGAACGTTATCCAACCTGGTGGGAAGAGTCGTCGTGATGTCGGCCGATATCGTGTCGTCAGCCAGCCCCCCGTCAGGATTATCGATCTCGATGATTGCGCCCGCAGCGGCAGTCCCCGCATTTCCGCCGGTCAAATACGATCCAGATGCAGTCGCACTGATCGTGGCGCCGCTTGAAGTCGAAGCCGAAAGGCTGATCGCATCGAATGCTACATTGGTGCCTCTTGAATTCAGGAACACTGTGTCCGCGACGGTTCCCGTAAGGGCCTGTACGTCAGGGTCTCCGGCGCCCGAGTTCGCAGAATTGATCGAGTTGATCAACGCCGTAGTGACACCCGCAAGCGTATCGTTGCTTTTAACTGTGTAGGTGTAATTCCTACTGTTTACTGTGATGGTGACGGTGTTATTCGCGGTAATCGTGCCCGCGAGCGTTACGAACCCTTCCTGCCGCGTGATCTTGCTTGCATTGTTCAGGACGGACTTTTCTGCAAGCGCAATATCCCCGGGCGTAAATTGCAGCACGCGGCGGTTGTACCCATCGGCGACGTACAAATTTGTGCCGTCATAGGCGAGTGAGAACGGCGTGGGCATGGTCTCCACGGCACCCTGATTGTTGATGCTGGTGCTGAGGATGGTCTGGCTCTGTTGCGCAATGACATCGCTCGTGAAATCAGGTTGGCCGAGCACGATGTCCGCCGCCGCCCCATTCGCCGTCGGAATGTGGTTGAAGATCAGGACACGATCGTTACCGCTGTCGGCAATGAATAGCCTTGTACCGTCCGAGAGCGCGTAACGCGGGAACTCCAGCCCCTTCTCGCAGAAGCCACATAGCGCAGGGTTATCCGGAACTGAGGTCGTCATATCAGGCTGACCGACGACGACATCGGCGGGCTGCGTGTTTACCGTCGGAATACTGTTCCAGATCAGCACGCGATTGAAGCCGAAATCGGAAACAACCAAGTGTGTGCCGTCGGATGTCACCGATGTCGGATTCAGCAGTTGGTTGGCAGCCGTCGGCGGGCTCGTCCTCCCTACCGGCGGCGAGTTTACGGTAGTGAAGTTCGGTTGGCCCAGAACAAGATCAGCCGGCTGATTGTTGCGCATCGGGATGCTCCGCCAAATCAGTACGCGGTAGTTCAGCGTATCGGCGACAAACAGCATTCCATTTTGAATCCAAACGCCCTCCGGCCCGCGTACCGAGCTGGCATTGACCTGGTTTGGGGGTTGGAAGCTTGTGAAATCCGTCTGCCCCAGAACCACGTCCGGAGCCGCGTTTATCGCCGTCGGGAATGACCTCCAAATCAACACACGGTTGTTATTCGTGTCTGCAACGGCGACTACGTTGCCATCGCTGGCAACCGCCGTGGGGTTACTCATCGACGCCTGAGTGCTGCTGCGGGCGACTTGATCCCGGCCTGCCGTCGTAGAAGTGAAGTCTACCTGCCCAAGCACGTTGTACGCTGGATAGCCACACACGTTACACGACCCGTCGAAGACCCCGAGTGTGCTGAGATCCACGTACGGACCGGGAATGGCAGTGGTGTCGAACATCAACACCCGGTTGTTGTTTGGATTCCCGCCGGCTACATCGTCGTCAGCGACAAATAGCGTGCCCCTGGCGTAAGCCAGCCCGCCCGCTCCCCCAATGATCTGGATGCCCGGTGTGGAATTCGCGAATGTAAACGAGTACTGCCCAATCGCCGCGCGCGCAGCCTGCCCGTTCGTGAACGTGGTTGCTTTGAGAAACGGTGCACAGAACAGCAACCAAATGATAGGCGAACGCTTCATAGAAAGTCCCGGGAAACAGCTAAGTATAACAATCGCCTCGGACGTGAACGTCGCCGTTTCCGTTACGTCGGCGATAGCCGGGCGATCTCGATTCGAGCAGCTCGGTTCGAAATCGCCTCTCCGGGAGCCTGCCCGTCTATCCGTAGTTCTACGGGTGCTTAGCGTTATAGTAATAGGAGACTGAGAACTATTGCCATGTATACGGCACTAGTTATTGTCGGATAAAGTTTCTTAATTCAGGTTCCGCGCGCCGCGTTGCTTTGCCCACTTTGAAGCAGCGTTGCCCAGGCACTCGGAAAGCCTGCCAATTCAGCCCAAGGAGAACGACAATTCGTCTTCTATTTCTATTCCCCTCACTGGTGTGTACTGCGTCCCTGTTATCGGCGCAATTGCCCAACATCGGTGGATGTCAAATATTCCCGTCGAACAACGTCTGGAACACGCGTATCGATTCGTTACCGCTTGACCCCAATTCCAGCGCCTATGTGTCGACCATTGGCCCATCCTCGCCCGCACACCCGGATTTCGGACAGGATTGGGGCAACGGCATACCTTACGTGGTTGTGCCGCAGAACCAACCCGGCGTCCTGATCGAGCATTCGAATTATGGTGCCGATCCCGGACCATACCCGATCCCCCCGAATCCGCCGATCGAAGGCGGCGCCCAAAGCGACGGCGACCGGCACGTATTAGTGGTTCAGCAAGGAACGTGTAAGCTGTACGAGCTCTTTTCGGCATACCCGCTTCCGGACGGAAACTGGGTTGTGGGCTCGGCTGCGATCTTCGATCTCAACTCGAACCAGCTCAGGCCTACGGATCAGTCCTCGGCCGACGCCGCCGGGCTGCCTATCCTGCCCGGGCTCGTCCGCTACGACGAAGTGGAATCGGGCGTGATTAACCACGCTCTGCGGTTTACAGCGCCCATGACAGCGGCTTACTTCGTTTGGCCCGCACGCAGCTGGGCGTCCAGCCTTTCCGGCTCGCAGTACCCGCCCATGGGACAGCGCTTTCGCCTGAAGGCCAGCTTCGACATTTCATCCTTTCCGCAACGAGTCCAAGTCATCCTGCAAGCTTTGAAAACCTACGGAATGATTCTGGCCGATAACGGAGCATCCTGGTTCATCTCCGGCGTGCCCGATCCGCGTTGGAACGACGATGAGATGCACCAGCTCACGCGGGTCCACGGTTCCGATTTTGAAGCTGTCGATGAGTCCAGCCTGATGATCGACCCCAACTCGGGGCAGGCAGGCGGCAGC
>JAFAQG010000946.1 GCA_019246575.1 Acidobacteriaceae bacterium | reverse complement strand
AAAGCGATATAACCGGACCCCGGGAATCCAGAGCATCCAGGTGGATCCTCTCTTGTAGACCTTGGGTTTCATGACTTCTCCCTCATCTCCGCCTCCACTTTGCGGCAGGAGAGGGATTTGCGGTATAGCCTGCGAAGGGCACGAGGGCATCCCGAGTTTGGGGGATGGCTAGTAGCGCTGCGTTGGGAAGAGGGCTCCATATTGGGAATGATGCGTCGGACGAGCAATGATGTTTGAACAGTTTTACCTTGGCTGCCTGGCGCAGGCTTCGTATCTGATCGGGTCCGAAGGAATCGCGGCAGTTGTCGATCCGCAACGCGACGTCGATATCTACTTGGACGCGGCGCGCGAACGCGGGTTGCAGATCGCACACATCATTGAAACGCATTTACAACACGATTGCCTGCAGTTTGCTGCAAGCCAATGGATTCGAGAACGTGGTGAACATACTCGGCGGGTTCGACGCCTGGGCGGCTGCCAAGCTGCCGGTCGCGAAAGGCTGAATCGGCGTAGGTTGCTCGGGGACGCAAGGTTGCGGCGCCGGACGCTCAGAAGGTTCCCGTCGTTTTGATCGAGATGGCGGGAATGTCCTGGTCGCGCACCATTTTGTTGAGCGCGGGCACGCCGGAGTCGATCACCTGCTTCAGCCTGGCAACTTGCGCATTGATGTTTGTGGCCAGTTCTTCGTAAACGGCATTTTGCGAAGCCGTCGGCTGGGCGTCCGCTTCCTGAATCGCGGAGAGCAGCGCGGCGAGCTTATTGTTCAGCCGCACGGGAAAGTTCAGCGGGTCCTCGCTCGCGCGGTTCTTGGTCTGGTAGAGCGCTTCTTCGACGGTGGTCAGATCGTCAGAGAGCGATTTGGCGCGCTCGATTACCGTCTTTGATTTGGCGGTTTCGCCGGCGGACTTGAGACGCGAAGTCAGCTCATCGATCTGCTTGCGCACATCCCGGATCTGGATCACTGCTTCGTTGGTCTGGCTCAGCTTGTCGCGAACTTGTAGTGCGAGCGCGAGCTGCGCGGAATACTGCTCGGGCGTGACCTTCAGGCGCGGGTCGGCGCGAAGCTCGAATTTTTGAGTCTGCACTTTGCCGTTGGCCGTCAGCTTGACTTCATACGTGCCTGGAGCCGCGAGCGGGCCGCGCACACTCCCGGCCCAAAGGATCAAGCCCGGGAAACTCGTGGCATCCGGGTAGCGGAGATCCCATACAAATTGGTTGAGGCCCTGGTTGGCAGGTATGCGGCGCACGCCACCGGAGCCGCGCGGACCGCCGGACTCTTCTTCCAATTCGGCTTGCTCGGAAGAAGCGGCTTCGAGCAAGGGACGCGGGCGCGGCGGAGGGTTACTCGAGAATTTCTTGATCGATTTGCCTTCCGTATCGAGAAACTCGAGGGTGACTTCGCCTTGCGGTTTGTCTTTCAACCAGTAATAGATGACGGCGCCATTCGGAGGATTCGAGCCTTCGTTGCCGGCGCCTCCGAGGCCGGGTATGAATCCGCGGCCGAAGGCTCCGCGATAAGCGTGCTTCGGTTGGAAGAGATGCATGTCCTCATTCGCAACTCCATCGCTCAGTTGGGCGAGCAGCTGCGTATCGTCCAAAACCCAGAAGGCGCGACCTTGCGTGGCCGCAACGAGCTCGTGCTCGCGTTTCTGGATGGCGAGATCGCAAATCGGCGTTACCGGCAGATTCAACTGAAGTGACTGCCAATTTGCGCCACCATTAAAAGAGACATAAATACCGGTTTCTGTTCCGGCGTAAAGCAGGTCCTTACGATTGGGATCTTCGCGGATGCATCGGGTGAAGGTATTCTGCGGAATCCCGTTGTTGATCTGATGCCAGCTTTTGCCGAAATCAGTGGTTTTGTAGAGGAACGGCCGGTTATCGTCGAACTTGTAGAGCGTGCCGGCAAAATAAGCGGTTCCGACGTCGATCGGCGAGGCTTCGATCGAGTTGATCTGCATCCACTCGGGCATGTTTTTCGGAGTCACGTTGTCCCAGTGTTCTCCACCGTCGCGGGTGACATGAACCAGACCATCGTCTGAGCCGACCCAGATGACGCCTTGCTTAACGGGTGATTCCGCGATGGTGAAGATAGTGTCGTAGTATTCGATGCT
>JAFAQG010000755.1 GCA_019246575.1 Acidobacteriaceae bacterium | reverse complement strand
CATTGAACGGTATCATCGGCATGATGCAGCTTGCGCTGGATACGGACCTGACGCCCGAGCAGCGCGAGTGCCTGCTGCTCGCGGACACTTCGGCTGACACCCTGTTGAGCGTGATCAACGACATACTCGATTTCTCGAAGATCGAAGCTCGCAAGCTGCACCTCGAATCCATCGAATTCGATCTGAGGCAATGTCTCGATAAGGCTGTTAAATCGCTAGCGGTGCGGGCTCATCAAAAGAATGTTGACCTAATTTGCTTCGTCGAACCTGAGATTCCGGAAATCGTAGTCGGAGATCCAGTGCGGCTCACACAAATCGTTGTGAACCTGATTGGAAACGCGATCAAATTCACCGAAAAGGGCGAGATCGTGCTCGCCGTCACAAAGCTTTCCGACGGCGATAACCAAATGCGCCTGCAGTTCACGGTCTCCGACACAGGAATAGGAATTCCGGAAGACAGGCAGAAGGCTATCTTCGAGGCCTTCACTCAGGCCGACGGTTCGTCGACGAGAAAGTACGGAGGCACCGGGCTGGGGCTGTCCATTGCATCGCAGCTGGTAAGCATGATGGGTGGAACGATCTGGGTAAAGAGCCAGCCGAACCAGGGGAGCACGTTCGGTTTCGATGCGTGGTTCGAAGTTCCAACCATGCGACCGGCAATTGTCCCCGATTCCGGTATTCTCGCAGGAATGCCAGTCCTCGTGGTCGATGACAATGCGACAAGCTGCGAGTTCATAACCAGATCGTTGAGCAACTTGGGCGCTAAGGCGCTCGCGTTCCGCGATACCGAATCGGCGCTCGCGATGGCGCAGCGTGGAGCCGCAACATGGCCCGTTATACTGCTCGACGCGGACATGCCGGAGACCACGGGATTTGCCATGGCGGAAAAATTACGAAAGCACGCGCGGTACACCGGAACAATTATCGTCATGCTCAGCTCGGGCAAAGAACTGGCAGATGTCGCGCGCTATCGCGAGCTGGGCGTTGACACTCATATCACCAAGCCCATCAATCATGGCGAGCTCGGCACTGTCGTTGCGCGCGCCGTCACCCGCAACAACGAACAAATCCAAGCAACCAGAGCTTCGAAACGGCAAGCGACAGACGTAAAGCCGACCATGAATTTGCGCATTCTTCTGGTCGAAGATAATCCCGTGAATCGCAAGCTCGCCGTCAAGCTTCTCGAAAAACGTGCCAATACAGTGTTTACAGCTAATAACGGGCGCGAGGGCCTCGAAAAACTGGAAGAACTGCAGTGGGAAGTAGACCTGATCTTGATGGACGTCCAGATGCCCGAGATGGATGGCTATCAGGCAACAGCTGCGATTCGCGAGAGAGAGATTCAAAGAGGCGGCCGCGTGCCGATCATTGCCATGACGGCACACGCGTTAGATCGAGATCGCGAGAGGTGTCTGGCGTGCGGCATGGACGCCTACCTACCGAAACCGATTCAGACGGACAAGCTCTACGAAATCATCGAGAGCACCGTTGGCGAACTTGCGTGCCGCTGAGATAATCTGCGGGTTACTATGCAGCAGTTCACCTTCCTTGTTCATTCTTACTTCCTGCTTGTTGCTTCCTGCTTCCTGCTCCTAACGACAAATATTTGCGCTTGATGCGCAGCAGGTCGAAAGAGGCCACGACAAAGTCGTAGGGCCGGACCTTTGATCCCGCAATATCGACCCAGCATTCAAGTGGATATTCGTAAATAGCGTGCTCGAGCCGGCGCAGGTCATGACGATACAGATTCAGGTAGCGCGCTATGATTTCAACGTCGAACACCCACTTCGATAGGAACGGCTGTTCAAATACCTGCCTGACATCCCGGCTAACTCGGAAGAGCTTAGCTCCACATTGCGTGTCGTAGATGGGCAGGCGCAGCATAGTTGAAACCACGGTCGCGAATACGCGGCCCAGGTAATGGCGGACCGCACGACGTTCCACTTGGCGGCCGAGCAATTTGACGCGCGAGCCAAACACCATGGCAATATCCGAGCGCTCGTTAAGAACGTTCACAAAGCGGTCGACGGCATCCAGTGGAGTGGCGAGATCCGCGTCCCAGTATCCGATTGCGTCCAGAGTGTACGTACCGAGCGCATGAATGATGCCCCGCCTCACCGCCTCCGCCTTGCCCCGGTTGGCGTCTAAACGAAGAACCTCCATGCGCGCCTCATTCGCCGCGCGCAAGAGATTGAGAACCTGCTGCGTCTCATCTGTACTGCCGTCATCAACAAATAAGAACTGCTGATCTTGTGATTTTTCGATGTGCGTGCGATAACGTTCGACGTCAAGTCGGCGCGCCTCGTTGTAACACGGAACGACAAGGCAGACCTTGTTTACCATTACTCGCCCGGCGCGAGCGGGAGCGTGACGGCTTTCCCTCGCTGAGCAGACTGCCGTGCCGCGTCCAAGATCTCACTTACAGTCACATTTGTACTCAGCGCGGAAAGGCTGTTGCCTTCCTCGACTTCTCCGCGAATGATTGCGCGCAGGTAGTGGATCGGATCATCGTTAGGCGCGGATAACGGAGTAGCTTCCGAAGTGGTCGCGGCAGGCTGGCCTTCGCGGCGAACTTCAATCTTGTCCCGGAGAATCGTCTTCGCAGTCCCGGTGCTGCCATAAACGATCATGTCTTTGATATTGAAGGGCCAGTTCCAGGAGGCTTCGAGAATCGCGATCGCAGAAGGGTAACTGAGGATGATATCTGCTTCATCGTCCACGCGAGGATAAATATTCGGTTTGAATTGTGCGGTAACCGCGGTTACTGTGCGAGGCGCTTCGCCGTTCATCAGCCAGGTCATCAGGTCTGCACCATAGCAGCCGAAATCGTACAATGCCCCGGCGCCATTCAGTTTCGGGTCGGAAAGCCAGGCGAAAAACTCGGGCGGGACGCCGATCTCTTTTGGACCCTGATGCCCATCGTGCGCCACCACTTTTCGAAGCTCCCCTAACGCCCGAGAGTGGATCAAATCGTAGGCTGCTTTGTTGCTGGCGTACCAGGTGGTTTCATAGTTCACAAGAACATGGATACGTGCGGAATCGGCCGCACGTTGCATTGCCAGTGCGTCCGCGTAGCTGACTGCGAGGGGTTTCTCCATCATCACGTGTATTCGGTAGCGCGCGCATTCTTCAACTACACGGCGATGGTCGAAACTATTCGTGTATGTGACCACTCCCTCCGGATGAAAGCGCGACACTAAGTCCTCGATAGAAGCGCAGTAGAGACTTGCTTCGAGTCGATAACGTTTTGAGTACTTATCGAAGAGTGCCCGGTCCGGTTCGGCGATACCCACGATCTGAACGTCGGAGCGTTTTAACGCGCCGTTCAAAAATCCGGCTACGTGACCGTGGACGAGTCCGACGACACCGATGCGAAGCGGCGTTCCGGAGTCATCGGCCACGAGTAGAATCGCCGATGCTATCCCGAGCAGATAGATCTGGAATGCTCGTGATAGATACCTCGTCGAGAGCCGCCTGTGGGCCGAAAGAGCCAAATGGTAGAGCATAAATCTTCCCGATAAACGTGCGCTCGACAAGAAAACTGAGAACGCACGTGAATACGATGCTGATAAACACGACGACGTAGGTAACGTCTCGTAACATTTCGCCGCCTGGGAGCTTTTGCTCCAGCGGAATCGAAGCAAGCACAACAGCCGCCAAACCTTTCGGACTCATAATCGCAATCAGGGAGGCGTCCTGCTTGGGACTGCCGCGATCGAGGCCGATCCATGCCGCGAGAGGCCGAATGAGAAAAATGAGCACGGTGAGCGCGACACCGATGTATACCAGGCGCAGGTCGGTGAACTTGATTGATACGCCAACATAGACAAAAAAGAATGTTTTCAGTAGAAAGACAACCTCGCCCACAAACACGCGCTCCGGTTCGTTCAACGTGATTGCCTCGCTCGGAACGTACCGCCGCATCCATGACATACGTTGTAACGCTTCGATATTTCCCAATACCGCGCCGAAGACGACAGCCGCGACGTATCCACTGAATCCGAGAATCTCGACAACTCCGAAAAGGACGAAAACAAAGGCGGGCGTAGTAAACATCGAGTTTTCAAGCCCGCGAATGCGCTGTAACAGAACCGACCAGATGAGTCCCGCACCCCCGCCGGCTATGCCCGCCATGATTAGCGTCGCAATGATCTGCCCGGCCATTTGGCCGATCCTTACCTGGCCGAATCGGAAACTGTCTACGAACCCGATTGCGATTACGATGCTGATCACGTCGCTGATTGCGGATTCCAGAAACAGGATCGTCTTCGAAGCCTGCTGCATGTGCAAAAACTTGGTCAGCGGAACAATTACCGCCGGCGACGTCGATCCAATGATCGCGCCGAGCATCAGCGTCAAATGCGGGCTTAACCCTGTCATGTAGTGAGCGGTTATTCCAACCGTTGTCATTGTGAGCGCGAAGTTCGTCAGCGTCAGGGTGAGAGTGGGACGAATCGCGCCCTTAAGCACATCGAGATCGAGACTAAGGCCGGCTTCGAACAGAATGATGATCAGCGTGACGGTCGCAAAGACAGGCCCCACTGCGCCGAAATTTTCGGGTTTGACCAGGCGAAGAACAGGTCCGAGAAAAATACCGATGATGGTGAGGAGCAGAACATCGGGTATCCGCGTTCGACTGAAGATACCGGTAAATGCGTGAGCGACAAAGATGAGGAAGCCGACGACGAGAATGTTTGTCGCAACGTGCATGATGCGTTGGGGCTACCAACTTAGCCGCTAAATGCTTCGGACGGGCATGCGTACGATATCGTCGATGCGTATCGCTTCTTTCACAATATAGGGCTCGCCGTATTTCACGCCAATCAGGTTGCCGTAAAAACGCGCAATGGCGGCCAGACGCTGCTCTATTTCATTGTGCGATGGAAACAGGCCGCCCTCGTCTCCCTGATCGCCATACTGCGAGGCGTATGCGAGCAGCGCAGACATGCGCCGCTCGAATTGGCGCGAGATGTCGACCACGAAAGAAGGGATGACGTTCGCATAGAGGCTGGCATACAGAAGCTTGAAAGGCCTGTGCGGGGGCGTGTCCTCTTCAAGTTTTCGCAGGCCGGCCAGGAAACATGCTTCGTAGCCGATCTCCGTAGTTCGGTAGTGGTCAGGGTGGCGGCCCGCCCAGTATGGCAGGATAACGACACGAGGCCGAATGCGGCGGATGACGCCGGCGAGGGTCATGCGTGCCGACACTGTGTTCTCGAGACGCGCATCAGGCCAGCGAAGGTTCTGCCGCCAGGCGAGCAGCAGGTGCGACG
>JAFAQG010000753.1 GCA_019246575.1 Acidobacteriaceae bacterium | reverse complement strand
TTCCGCGGTCAGCTCTGGCGAGATGCGGATCTTGCCATGTTCAATGTAACGGCGGATATCGACGTCGGACAGGACCATAGGCTAGCGCGCGTGAACAGCTATCCTAGCATGCGCGAATGCTATATTGAGGGGGAAACCCGCAAAAAGTGGGCGGCTAGCTCAGTTGGGAGAGCACCACGTTCGCAACGTGGGGGTCGTGGGTTCGAATCCCATGCCGTCCACCAGAGTGTCCTTGTCCAGCCCGTAGACATGGTAAACAGATTGTTCCTAAGACATAGGTAACACTTTCGGCCCGAAGGGATTTTCGAAGGGCTGCAAAGTTTTCTCCTCCAGATCGACATAACCGAGGTCGTAATCGATAAAGCTGACGAGCCAGATGCCGTGGTCGACTTCCTTTGATGCCGACGGCCTGACCCGCGAGACAAGTGCTTAAGTTGATTTTTTGCGGTAGAGGCACAAACGCCCGCAGTTAGTGACCACGACTGTTTTGTCGTGAAACGGGTATTGCGGCTCGCTGATGCCGCGGTACGGCTTGGTAGAAGCCGTATAGACTTCCGCCGGGCACTTCATCTGCAAAGCTTCATGCGGCCGCCCGCTGTTGAACTCCGACTGAAAGGCATGGAACTTGGCCTGTTGCTGCAAGATGTTCGCGCCGGCTGGGCGAGTCGCTTCTTTCTTCAGCGTCAGGTGCATGCGTTCATGCCGGCCATTCTGCGGCGGCTGGCCGGGCTTGATGCCTTCGATGCTGATGCCCAATCGCAGCCAGCAGACCGACAGCCGCGACAAGTTGAACAAGCCGTTGGGAGAAGCGAAAGGAACGCCATTGTCGGAACGAATGGCGCATAAAGCCGAGCACGCGGTGGATATGGAGACCGGAGCGGTGATAGCCATCAGGGTTCAACCCGCAGACACCGGCGATACCCACACGATGCAGGAAACGCGGAGGGAGGCCAAGGAGAACATCGAAGCTGTGGCTGAGGTGATCCATAGTGAGTCCCATGCACTGGCCGTGGAGGTCGAAAGACCGGCAGAGTTGGTCACCGATAAGGGCTATCACAGTCGCGAGGTAGTGCGGCAATTGGCCGAAGCCGGCATTCGCAGTTACATATCCGAGCCCGAGCGCGGCCGACAACGCTGGCGCCAGCAGAGCGCGGAACAGGCGGCAGTGTACGGGAATCGACGGCGCATTCGAGGGGAGCGCGGCAAGCGACTACAGCGGCAGAGAGGGGAAAAGCTAGAGCGAACGATGGCGCACCTGTATGAGACCGGCCGCCGGCGACGGGTGCATCTGCGCGGGCACAGCAACATTCTCAAACGACTGCTGATTCACGCATGCGGTCTCAATCTCGGCGTGTTGATGCGCAGGTTATATGGGGTGGGGACGCCGCGGGGATTGCAGGGCGGCGGTTTTAAAGTGCTTTTTCTGTTTTTTCTGCTACTTTCTTCGTATTCGAGGACCGATTGCGAGCAGGAGGAGTCTTGCGCCCGATTTCTGAGCGAGACCAAGTACCCTTTCACGTCTCAACCATTGCCCACGCGCATTTCCTTCTCGACCTGAATTGACTTACTTGTACCCCGCGCTGCTATCAGAGTGCAGCGAAAGTTTGACACGTCTACGTCAAACGCGGTACTGGAAACCGGGCCCGCGATTGGAAAGGCGTTGGTTCCACAACGAAACTGAATGCAAATCTGCCGCCTGGGCTTACAAGCGGGCCGAAGACATCGGACGTAGAAACGTCGCGCCTGTGGAAATGTAAACGGGTGCGGTCGCCGCTACGGCTGATGCTACTGCTGAAACGAGTAGCAGAAGCAACCTTCGAGACATGCTGAAATCGTACGCGCCTGAGATTACACGCTGATCAATTTGCGTTCAAGCCGGCGATAATCTGGCGTTCGATATTTTACGCGCCTTTCGTCCGCCAGCAAACATCACAGCTCTGCCGCGGGTTGCTTTGTAAAGAGCCGCAACGGACGGACCTCGCTGCGTTGGCAACATACACGACAATGTCATCCGATCTTCACGCCTCTGCAATCACGGCTGGATCAACTGGTTCTGCGGTTCAGGAGAACTAAGTTGCCCGTGAAAACAATCCTTCTGTTGCTCTGCTCCATATTCGCTGTCACATATGTGGCGAGTGCCGACCCCATACTGGTAATCGGTAGACCCGGCGACAGTTATTTATCGACACCGAGCCGACCTTCGCCGAAGATGAGTGTCCTCGAGAATTTTGACTCACTTACGCCGTTTGCCAGTTTCCCAAGTTATTCTTCGCCGGCGGTAACAATTACCAGTCCCGATGGTTTCATCGTGTTGCCATACAGCACTCAAAGCGGTCCAAACGAGCTGTTCGACAACAGCTCGACTGGTACTGCGAACATCACCATCAGGCTGACGTCAGGTACCACCGGCATTGGGCTTGGTATCGCCGATAGCGATCCTGTGTCCATCACGCTTCAGGCGCTGAATTCTTCTGGCGTCGGATTCGGCCAGGCATTCTCTATTAATTTAGCGGCGACGGAGGACTCCAGCAATTTTGGAAACGGTTATTACGCTTTGTTCGACACAACAAACGATATATTCGGTTTGCGGATTCTGCAGACCACGGGAAATCCAAACTACTCTGGTCTTGCGATAGACGATCTGCAGGTTACTCCTGAGCCTGTAACCTTGGCCCTGCTCGGTGCGGGCTGTTTTGTTGTAGCAATCCTTGGGCGCCGCAAGCGGGTCTGACTGTTGGCGTCTTAAAGTCATGTGGAGTCTAGATATGCGTTCCTCGTTATCTGTCTTTGTCAGCACCACTTTGCTCATCAGTTCGGGCCCGCACCCGGTTCTCGCAGCCAATGCGATCGCGGCAACGCCGATCCAGCACATCGTCATCATATTCGGTGAGAACGTTTCGTTCGATCACTACTTCGGAACGTATCCTTACGCCGTGAATCCTCCCGGCCAACCCCGCTTTACGCCGCTGTCGAATACGCCGGCCGTAAATGGGCTGACGCCGGCCCTGTTGAACAACAATCTCAATCTGAACCCCGCCAACCGCGCAGGCGCTGCCAACCCATTTCGTCTGAATAGAAATCAGGCCTTAACGGCCGATCAGAATCATAGTTATGGCCCCGAGCAGCAGTCGTTCGATATGGGTTTGATGGATCTCTTTCCGTCAAGGACAGGTGCCGCTGGCGGTACACCTGTCGCTTACCCTCCCGTTGTCAACACGACCGGCCTAGTGATGGGTTACTACGACGGCAACACAGTCACGGCCCTGTGGAATTATGCGCAGCATTTCGCGATGAGCGATAACTCGTATATCACGCAGTTTGGCCCGTCTAGCCCAGGAGCGCTCAATTTTATCGCCGGCCAGACGAATGGGTTCTCAGCGACTTTGAATGGTCCACCGACGACCGGCTTCGCAGTACCTGACGGTGTGGGCGGTTACACTATGATCGGTGATGCCGACCCCGTGGGCGACGTCTGCTCGGCTCCAACGCGCTTTCAAGCGACAATGTCGGGCGCCAACATTGGGGATCTGTTGAATGCAGCGGGGCTTTCGTGGGGTTGGTTCGAAGGCGGCTTCGATCTGAGTATGACGAATCCGAACGCATCCACAGGATGCAATCGCAGCACGACCCCTCCGATTAGCGGCGTGAATACGGGAGATTACATTCCGCATCATCAGCCCTTTCAGTATTTTGTTTCCACCAGAAACCCAACTCATGCGCGGCCAAATAGTGTGGCGACAATCGGGATCAGTGGGGATGGTGCGAATCACCAGTACGACATTCACGACTGGTTCGATGCGCTGGCCGTCGGCAATCTCCCGGCAGTGAGTTATCTGAAAGCCTCCCTACGAGGACGCACACGCCGGATACTCAACTCCTTTGGATGAACAGGAGTTTGTAGTCAATGTAATCAATAGCTTGATGCGATCTCCTTTCTGGAACTCGACGGCCGTGATTATTGCCTACGACGATTCCGACGGCTGGTACGACCATCAGATGGGTCCGATTGTAAATGGCTCGTTCTCAAGCCAGGACTTTCTCAGCGGGGCCAACGCGTGCGGCACAAGAGGCGTCACGCCCCAACTACCCGGGGCAAACTCGAATGGTGCCGGAGTCGATGGCCGTTGCGCTTACGGAGTCCGTGCCCCGCTCTTGGTCGTTTCGCCCTGGTCAAAGGCGAACTTCGTCGATCATACTGTTACTGACCAATCCTCCATTCTTCGCTTTGTTGAGGATAACTGGAATCTGGCGCGCATTGGCGGCGGGTCATTCGATACCATTGCCGGATCTTTGAATAACATGTTCGACTTCACCCAATCGACTCCTCCAAATCCGGACCTGCTGATTCTATGGCCGTCTACCGGCCTGCCGCAGTAAGTTTCCACGGGGGGTTTGGTTAATAACTGAGCCGCCTCTCTTTTTTGGTTTAGTCAAAATCACCGTACCTGAGAAGGTATGAAAAAATCGCCTGTGCAGGCCAGCGGCCTGCTCGACAGAATTTTGCCAGCGGTTGATATTGCAGTGGTGGAACAGGCGTTTTCACCTGTGTGCTTGATTGTAGTGGCGATTTTTTCTCACCTTCGAGGCGTTCTGATCTAAGTCGAGAATGAGTGATGGGCGTGGACGCTGCGTTCCCGTGAGATCCCTCTCAATCGGTATAGGATCGCAAAAGGGAATGCCCGGATTTCCGTTGAAAATAGCGGCTCT
>JAFAQG010000749.1 GCA_019246575.1 Acidobacteriaceae bacterium | reverse complement strand
AACAGACATCCTCAATCTGCGGCCTCGCGTCCGGATAACGCGCTACTCGTCAGTTGAACCTGTAAGGATCGGGTAGCCGTTTCTGCCATCGAATGGGAGAGTAGCCGAGCTCACAGCAAACATGCTGTCAGCTCAAATTAGCCCTCGGGTCAGGACCAAGCAGGTCCCAGCGGTTGCCTTCCGGATCAAGAAAAACTGCGAGCTTGCCGTAAGGCTCGACGCGGGGCCCTGACACAAACAGACCCCGGCGTTTATCATTCGCTGATGCGTCTCATCGAAGTCTTCGACTCGCAAAAACAGGCCAACACGTCCTGCGAATTGCCGCCCGATCACGTTAACCTGATCTTTACCATCAGCGCGCGCAAGGAGGATGCCTGTCTGGGCCCCGGTCGGCTTGACCACGACCCAGCGGTTAGGACGCCCATCATTCGTCAGCGACGGTGTATCTTCGACTAGCTCAAATTGAAGTACGTCGACGAAGAACCGAATAGCCGGTTCATACTCCCGCACAACCAGGGCCACCAGTTCAAGCTTCGCCATCGGTTCTAAGGGTACTTAAACAACTTCAGTAAACAGCGGCCGCGTACAAGATCAAGTCTGGGTCTTTACGCATTAGCTCAACCCCCCTTTCCGTTGACGGACGACAGCCCTGGTCTTGCGATCGATGCCATAGCCAGGCGCTAGAGTCGCCCCTTTCCGGACTTTTTTGAAAATTTCTGCATTGAGCTTATTGCTCAGATTGCACATGTGTTCAGCCATTTCGCGAGCAACATACGCCGCATTGGCATCTTGTTCTGAAACCCGGTCCCGTGTTTTTTTCGCCACGCTCAGTGTTTCTCCCGCCCTTTAAGTGCTATTGCAAATCGTAAGATGAATGCTCGGCAATATGATTACCGGGCATTTTCTACTCGGCTTCCGTATCTTTTTTTCTCATCTGTTTAAGCCGGAGCCCGCGGATCTCCGCAACGCTGAACCTCCCGGACATTCGCAATGAAAAGGCTAGCAGTTCCATCATTTCCTGCAGCGCACGGGAGTACTGCGGGCCGTGATTAAGGATGTCATCCAGCAGTTCGTGAAACTCCTCGCGTGGCGGCTCATTCAGAAACCCTTCCATCAATCGGTCGATTCCTTTGCTAAAGTCCATTCCGTCGCGCTGGAGTTTGTCGCCGAACTCGCGCCAGCGGTCTGGATCGACGGTGATACTCGTCTTCACTCGTGTTTTTTTCGGCATTTTGGCAGAATTTATGGTTGCGTTTGCGGGAAGATCTGACACATAGAGATTTTCTATCATTCGAAATGTGGAAAACCTATACCGCGAAATATCCCATAGTTAAAACCATTTTTGGTTTGTTTGCTGATACTTGCATCTCGGATAAAACGCAGAAAGTCGGTATCAGCGCTTGACGATAGCGGCTAGGGATCTTATCGTAAGAAATGTGCCTGGATTGAACTGATCCAGCCAGCCAACGAACACCTGCTGCCGCTTCTCGACAGAGGCTGTTCCCACCCAAAACATCTGAAGCCCCCGCGCCGTCGAGGGGCGCATTCGTTTATTACTTAGTAAGAGTACTTAGTTAGCATCTATGGCAGGTGAACCCGTGGTGTCTCTAAACGACCGCAAACACGAAGAGCAAGACGTCGACGACGCAGAAGAACAGAAGGCCACTACCGTCTCTTTCAAATTGCAACCGTCAGTGATCAAAGCGATCGACGAGATCAGCGACGCTGAATTCCGGAGCCGCTCTGGTTCCGTGCGCATGGCTTTGGCGCAGTTCATTGCCAGCCGGAAAAAGGCGGGAGACGAACTTGGGTCTTAGCGTGGAAACTGACGAGAAGCGTGCCGCTTTCGCTGCTGAACGAAAGAAAGGCATCGGTGGGAGCGACGTAGCCTCACTGTTCAACACCGGGTACGGTTGCCGTCGCCGCTTGTGGTACGACAAGCGCGACGAGACACCCGATTATGCGCCGGCGAACCCTGATTTGTTGGAGTACGGTCGCTACCTGGAAGCGTTCGTCGCCGAGAAGTACCGGCGGGCTACCGGAAGAGAAGCAGTGACCCGCAAAAAGCCCGTCGTTCATCCTCAGTATCCGGAACTCAGAGTCAATGTGGACCGGATGATCAACGACGCGAACGACGAAGCGCGGGACGTCGGCGTTCTGGAAATCAAGGCTGTCGGCCGCGATGTGTACTTCAAAATCAAGCGCGAGGGCCTGCCCGAGGATTACATCCTGCAACTGCAGCACGGCATGCTCGTGACCGAATCCGCTTGGGGATCCTTCGCGGTCATTTCCCGCGATAGTGGCGACTTGCTCTGGTGGGATGTTGAGAAGAACGAACTGATTGCCGAGCAGATCATCAGCGAGGGCGCTGCGTTCTGGTGCCAGGTGCAGGGCGGAGAAGCGCCGCTACGTCTCCACCCGGATGATCGTCGCTGCCAGAAGTGCGAATACCGCAGGACCTGCCAGGGCGCAGCGCTCATTCAGATCGAGTCTGGTTCAAGCGAGATCGAGTGTGACGAAACACTCCGGCCACTCGTGACCGAATACCTCGAACGAAAAGCACTGCTCGACGAAGCCGAGCAACTCGTCGAAGAGACCAAAGAGGAGTTGAAAACCACGCTCGGCAAGCGTCAGGCGGTCGAAGCGGCTGGCCACAAAATCTATTATCGTCCGCAAACCGCCATGCGCGGCGACTTCAAACTACTCGCGACCTCCTATGAGGATCTGCGCCGCTGGGCCCTCTCTGTCATCGAGAAGCATCCCGGACTCAAGCCAGAGCGTGAGCTCGCGCCGGCAGACGCGCACAAGATACCCAGTCAGTCGCGACCGTTCCGGATTTTCTAAAAGGTCACTTTCATGACGTCACAACTTATGGGCGTTCGCCCTGTGCCTGGAGTCTTGTTTGGCATCACGCACGACCGGGATGGTAGTGCCATCGTTCGTGAGCCTCGCATCCTGAAGGTCGGCATCGGAATGCCGCGCGGACGTGGACTCAACGTTTGGATACACAACGACAAACGCTGGTACTTTCGCATGGCCGTGAAGGGTTCGGACGGCAAAGTCAAATTCGAGATCCCTCATCGCCAGGGGCTTGCGACTCGCACTGAAGCCGAGAAGTTTTATAAGGACAACTTCTCGAAAGCGGCGGAAGTGAACTATCCCCGCAAGCTCGGATTCTTCACCTTCACTCGTCCCATCCTTGCCGACGACGGCACGGAAGTCTTTGCTCCGGACTGGGAAGCGATCGAGGCGCACGGCCCGACACCGACGGAAATCGACATCGTCTTTCTCGACGACAACCCGTTCTCGGGCGCGTACCAGATGTGGTCCACGTCCGAGCTCCGCTGCAAAGGCGACGGGATCAATGCTCTCCGCGTGCTCTCGATGGCCGCCACGGCACAAGATCAGCGGCTGGTCGAGCAAGCGAAGGAAGCCGGAGAGAGATACTTCCCGATCATCGAGGGATGCTGGACCCACGACTGCCCGTTCAGCAAAGAAGCGAACGGCAGGCCCAGTCCCTGCAAGCCGGGTGGCGATTTGAAGTTTCAACTGGCACGCAACATCCGTGTCGGCGGAAGCGCCTACTTCCACACCTCCGGCTATCGCTCGATCAGCCACATTTTCAGCAGTCTCGAACGTATCAAGACGCTCACGGGCGGCAGGCTCGCGGGAATCCCGCTCAAGATGGTCCTGCGCCCGTACAAGACCAAACACAATGGCCAGTCCGCGACTCAGTACGGTGTATCTCTCGAATTCCGTGCTGAAGACATTGCGGCAGTCCGCCAGAACCTGATCGACCAAGCGTTCAAATTCCGCGCTGGCATCGAAGCTCCTGCACGCAGACTCATCGAGGCTCCCGTCGCTGTCGTCGGCGGTGCCGATGAAGAGGATGATGAAGTGCCGGCAATCTCGGCACAGGCCATGGTGGATGAGTTCTATGCCGACAGCGCGGGCATTGATGATCCCGCAGATGATTTCGAACCGCCTGCACCTATGAATGCTGCCTCGAACTCGGCCGCGGCGGCGACCGAAGCGAAGACTCAGCAGCTTGCCGAAAAACTGAAGAAGTCGAAGCGTCAGCGCGAGACTCAGCAGGAAGCTCCGCAAGCAGCACCCGACCCACAGCAACAACTCACGGCGGACGAAGAATCGCCGCCATCGCCTCCCGAACCCTCTCTACAGCCGGACGACATCGTCTAGCCCGGCGTGTTTTGTAGTCACCGACTTGGCTGGCCGCGCCGCGTTGACGGGGTGGATTACCAGACGTGTGTCCGCTGCGGCACTACGCGAAAAAGCAAGATTCAGTTTGGAAAGGACAAGCGTGATGACATTCGCGAGCGAGGCCGCTCATCAGCGGGATAGAGAACGGCTCCAAGCTCTCCGTTTGGAAAACCAGCAGATCAATAAGGAGAACCTCGATCTGCACACCGAAATAAAACGCTGCCGGCGTTTCAAGAAGCAAGTTTGGATAGCTCTCGTAATTTTTATTCTGTTCGCGACTGCCACCGTCGCATGGAACCTCGGGAGGGTGTGGTGATGAAGGTTAAAGCAGCACTCGAACAGGCTCTTAGAGAGGGGGCGGACCGGATTTACGGTACGGAAGCGCTCCGGTTGTTTCCCGAAGACGGCGGCCGGGCGGCGACTCGACGGTACGAACTGCTCGTCACGGATGGTACCGGGCGTACGTTTTACCGCCGCAATCTCTCCGAGCGGAGCTACTTCGCAGCCGTCACGCACTGGATCGAGATCAAA
>JAFAQG010000939.1 GCA_019246575.1 Acidobacteriaceae bacterium | reverse complement strand
CGGTGGAAACACTCATCAACCGTCAGGAACACGTCGTGACGGAAATGATCGACGGTATGGTGGCGCTTTATCCTGGCCTGGCGCGTCTCGCAGATTACAGCATTGTGCTGTCATCGGATGCCGGTATTGTTGCCGATGAGCAGGTCGCACTGATTTCGGGCGGGGGCAGCGGCCATGAACCCGCCCACGCCGGCTACGTCGGTGGGGGAATGCTCAGCGCTGCCGTTGCGGGCGAGGTGTTTACGTCTCCCTCGCCTGACGCGGTGCTTGCGGCAATAACGGCGGTCGCGGGAAAGCGCGGCGTTCTGTTGATCGTAAAAAACTACACGGGCGATCGCCTGAATTTCGGGCTCGCCGCGGAGATGGCGCGCGCGCAGCATATCCCGGTAGAGACGGTGCTGGTGGCGGACGATGCCGCACTCGCTGAAAATCAGGAACGCTTGGCGCGACGGGGCATCGCTGGAACTGTGTTGGTGCACAAGATTGCGGGCGCAGCGGCTGCCGAAGGCAGAAGTCTTGCCGAAGTAGCCGGGCTGGCGCGGGCTATTGCCGAGGACGTAACTACGATGGGCGTTTCGCTCTCGGCCGGGACGGCTCCGGCAGTCGGCAAACCAAGCTTCCTTCTTGGCGAGAACGAAATCGAGCTCGGTCTCGGCATTCACGGCGAACCCGGCGTCAAGCGCACGGCTTTGAGGCCCGCGGACGAGCTCGTCGACACGCTCTTAAGCACTATCCTCAGCGCTCATCCGTTAGGCACTGGAGAGCGCGTTGCGGTTCTCGTGAACAATCTCGGCGCGACCACAGTCATGGAGCTCGCAATTATCGGGCGCCGTACATTTTCTCGCCTTCAGAGCCAAGGCTTCATAGTCGAGCGAATGTACGCCGGAACGTTTTTGTCGGCGCTCGACACGGCCGGAATCTCCCTTTCTGTGCTTCCCGTCGATGAGGAGCGGCTTCGATTGCTGGACGCGCCGACCTCCGCTCCCGCATGGCCATCGGCACCCGCGCAACGACGATCAGAATGCAAACTGGTGCCTGTATCGAATCCGGTCTGCGAGCGCACCGACTTGCCTGCGGGATCGATGCTCGCCGACACACGTCTGACCACGTCAATTCGAAACGCCTGCAAAGCTCTGATCAGCGCCGAGAATTATTTGACCGAGTTGGATCTGCACACGGGAGATGGCGATCTCGGCGTCAACATGGCGCGGGCGGCACGAAAAATTGAAAGCGAACTAGCAGGGTATGGCGCGCAAAGCCCGCCGGACATATTGAAGCGAATCGGCTGGACGCTTCAGCGCGTGCTGGGCGGGTCCTCTGGCCCGTTATACGGTGTGTTCTTCATAAGAGCGGGAGCAGCGATCGAGACCGCGAAGGCCAAGGAGCCAATGGCCTACGTGGATGCGTGTCTCGCGGGTTGTCAGGCTATCAGTGAATTGGGCGGAGCAAGCGCGGGTGACCGTACCATGCTCGACGCCTTGCTTCCGTTTGCCCAAACGTTGCGATCGCGGCTTGCTGCCGGTGTGCGATTCGAGCGTGCGATTGCAGACGCCCTCGGCGCTGCTGGACGAGGCGCGGAGTCTACCGCACAGATGCTGCCCCGTCGCGGACGATCCAGCTATCTTGGGGATCGCGTCGTTGGCTACTCCGATCCCGGCGCGATGGCAGCCGCGATCTGGTTGAGAGCAGCGCTCGAATGGCTGTCGCCCGGGGCATGAACATCCGTGGGCTCGGTAAATAGCATGCGACGCGGCTGCAACGAGTAGTTAAAGCCGAAGATTGGCTCCCCGACATGGATTCGAACCACGATTAACGGCTCCAAAGGCCGCTGTCCTACCGTTAGACGATCGGGGAGCAGAGCCAAATCGGCGTTTTCAGTTTAACAAGATGAATCAACATGAAGAAATGACGCGAACCCGCTTTGATGGGACAATCAGAATCTTTCTCGGGCTCGCCGTGGCACTGTGCATCCCATACTCCGGATTTGCGCAGCACGATCACGCGACCGACTCCTCCCTCCCACAGCCTTTTCACGAGCCGATGAAACTGTACCCGAAAGCGCTGGGCCAGTTTACGCGGCCGATCTCAACTTCGAATCTCGAGGCGCAAGCGTATTTCGACCAGGGCATCCAGTTAATGTACGCGTTTGATAAGTGGGATGCCGTGCGGTCGTTTCGCGAAGCGGAAAAGCGCGATCCAAACTGCGCGATGTGCTACTGGGGCGAAGCGTGGGCGTGGGGCTCGTTTCTGAACGGGCGGATGCAGCCGAAGGAAGCGCCTCACGCGTTTGCGGCAATTCAAAAAGCGCGCCAGCTCGCTCCTGGTCACGCCAATGCGGTTGAGCGTGGGCTGATCGACGCGATGTGTGTGCGCTATGTCGAAAACTTCGATCCGACCAAACAGCGCGATCAGGATGTCGCGTATACGGAGTCAATGCGGAAGGTGTATGAGCAATTTCCGAAGGATAGCGAGGTTGGCACGCTATACGGAGAAGCGCTTTTTTTACTGGAGCCACGCCGCGGCGCACGCGACATCCACAATCCTACGGTCCAGCGAATCGCTCGCGTGTTCGAAGGCGTGCTCGCCATCGACAGTAAGCATGTGGGGGCCTGTCATCTCTACATTCACCTCACGGAGGCAACAACCGAGCCCTGGCGCGCCGAGCCATGCGCGGACAGTATCGGAGATGCGGTTCCCGGCGCCAGCCATCTGAACCACATGCCCTCGCATACTTGGAACCAGTTGGGCCGCTGGGGAGACTCCGTGCGCGCGAACCTTCAAGCTTGGCACTCCGATCAGAAGGCGGAAGTGGGAGAGGGCTTCGCGATCTACCCTTCTCACGATCTCCACACTCTACTGTTTTCCGCGTGTATGGACGGACAAGGTGCAATTGCGATGCAGGCCGCGAGAGATTACGACAAACTTGTCGGCGACGGTATCTACCCGATCTTAACGTTCGTGCGCTTCGGCCGCTTCGACGACGTTTTGGAGATGACAAAGCGTCCCGATGACCCGAACGGAGCGGCAGTATGGGAGTTTGGCCAAGGGTATGCTCGTCTGCGCGAAGGCGAGAAAGACGTCGCCCGAGCCTATTTAAATGGCCTGTTGGAGAAGGCTGACAAATCAAAAGGAATGTTTCGATTCAACTCTGCAAAAGAAGTACTCGGTGTGCTCGGTGCGATTCTCGAGGGAGAAATCGAGCGCGCTGATGGTGATCTGGAGAAGGCGATTGCCTCGTTTCGGCGGGGTGCGGCGTTCGAGGACGCGATGATGTGGGACGAGCCGGAGCCCTTGCCGTTTTCGGCTCGGCACTGGCTTGGCGCGGCACTGCTTAAATCGAGAGATTACGCAGGTGCGGAGCGTGTTTACCGCGAAGAATTGAAAAAACATCCGCATAATGGCTGGTCATTGTACGGGCTGAGAGCAGCGCTCGAAGGTCAGCACAAACCGAAGCAGGATGTAGAGAGAGATTTTGAGGCGAGCTGGGCTAGGTCGGACACCTGGATCCGGGGATCGCGGTTTTAACGCGTACCGGAGATCACTTCATCAACGAGTCCCATTCCCGTTTGCCGCCATCCACTAACGCTGCGCGATCCTCTTCGAGAATCCAGCGCTGTTGAATCAGGTCGTCGATTGCACGCTTGTAGCGCGCGAGATAGTCATCTCGGCTGGCATATCGCTCCGCGATGGATCGGCGCGGATCGCCTGACTTCTGGCGATCGGCCGCAGTGTTCGGGAACGGAAGATAGGAGCCCTCGAATGCCACGCGTTGATCCGGAGCGCCGATGGATGGATCGCGCAGATTCCAGCCCGTATACGTCGCGAGCGGGACCGCGATTTCAGGAAGGCGAATGCCGTCGCGCTCGTTTCCATCCGAATCGACCTGCGGCACCAGAACGGGAAACGCTTGGCTAACCGTCGGCGGCTGAATGCTCAGAATTCCGTTCCGCCATCTCGGGCCGAATTCGAGGTGCCAGGCTTCGTTTGCTTCGTGCGGCCGATGAACATTCGGGATGGCAGGGAAAGCATATTGGGCGATAGAAACGAGCGTGGAATCAGTGATACGGGGATAGCTGCTCTTGGGCGGAGCCGTGTTGTTGCGAACCCATGCGTCCATATTCGCGATCATGGCGCGCCAGAAGTAATTGATTGGAAGCGGTGATTCGGGCGCCTGCCCGGCTAGATCGCCCGTGCCTTTGGCCGGTGGGAACGGACCCGAAAAATGCTGCAGCCCAGTGAAGTGGTAAATGCGGACAGTGGGCGAGACCCAGACATCGCGCGTCGCAATGGGATTTGTGTGAATGAGCGATGCCGCGCGTCCCCAGTACTCGTAGGAGGTGTTGGAAAGGAACATTTTTGGGACAACATGACCGGCAGCGGTGCGATCCAGCAATCCTGCGGTGTCGCCGGTTAGAGGATCGGTTTCGGGTTCGTCTGTGAACGGGAAGACGTCGGTCGGAAAGAAGACGGATGAGGTCGGTTGGGCGTCGCGCGACGCTTGTGCGAAGCGGTAATTGAAGCTTCCGCGACCTGCACCAGCGACATGCGCGAGAACGCCATCGAGCGCCATGCGTCCTTGCTCATCGGCATTAAAGCCTTGATAGATGAAGTCGCGCAGAAAGCGTCCGTCCTGCGAAATCCCTTCTGCATACACGCGCGCCGCCGGAGCAATCGCATCCGGCGCCCGCTTCACATAGGACGCAAAATCGCGAACAGCAGCGAAGGCGAGACCGGCAACAGCAGGGTCGGAAACGACGTAAACGTATTCGTAGATCCTGCCCGGCTGAAAACCTGAGTTCAGGTGCATGTGCCGGTTGCTTGCTGTAAGCTTGCCCCCAACCATATGGGCAAACTGCCATTCGGCGCGAGGAATCGTTTGTCGCGGCGCGTTTCGCGAGTCGCGCACGGTGAGCGCATTACGCGCATCCTCAGGCGCACTTACGGGGTATTCGGATCCGCCGATATTGCCGGTAATGAGGTGTCCAAGGGGAATCTCCTGGGCCGAATGTGAGAGCATCAGGTCGCCTCGCAACAGCCCGGTGATGGATTTGCCATGTTCGCGCGCTATGGGCGCATACAACCGCAACGCGCCAGCTCCTGTTGCATCCCACTGCCATCCGATAGTTGCGATTATGTAACCGTTGCGAAGGAGCCAGGCGTCTCCCGCATCGTTTGACAGGTCCCAATCGCCGCCTTCGACGAGGGCAATAATGCGTGAACGGCCGCGATTCGGTATATCGAGCAGCATCGAACCATTAGCTTTGCTTCGACCGCGCGGGCGCACCGCGATGAAATCCGACGAGAACTCGACTTCGTCGCCCTTCCGATTAGTCGCATTCGCCAGGTCGACGATACGGCTGTTATGCGGGTTCGCGACGGAGACAGTGAAGTACACGCGCCCGGTAATGCGCTCATACGAACCGGCCACGCCGAATTTTCTCCCGTTCAGGACATCGTTGCGCGACGCGATTTCTACTCGAACGACACGGGCGTCCAGCGGGCAACTAGCGCCGATACCGAGGAATAAGGCGGCGATAACACCAATGGAGGACCGCGTCATGCCCTGCCTTTCACGTGCGATCGACTGATCTTTCTTGCTAAATACTCAGCGAGCGCGGCAGCATTGTTGTGCTCTACATCCTGAGCGCTGTAGACAAGCGTGACAATACCGTGTCGCGCGGCCTCAGTGAGAGGCTTCCAGGCATCGGGATTTGCGTCGAGCTCGCCGAAGTAACGTTCCCGAAACTCATTCCAGTTATCCGGATCGTGATGAAACCATTTGCGCAGAGCGTCACTCGGTGCGACGTCCTTCAGCCAGGCTTGGAGCTTCAGATCGGTTTTCGAAACACCGCGCGGCCAGAGCCGATCGACTAGATAGCGCGCGCCGTCAGACGGTTCGGGTTCTTCATATGCACGCTTCAGTTTCACCATCTAATTACTCGCAGGGACATCTTACGCCATACGAAGCCCGGCCTGCGACGGTCATGATAGACTCGGCGTAATTTTCCCATTCAGGAGGAGACGTCCCTTGCGTAACGTTTCCACAGTTCTTTTCTGCGCAGTTGTATTCTGCGGTGCTGCCTGGTCACAGTTCGAATTCGGATCCGTCGCAGGGCTGGTCAAAGATGCTTCGCAGGCTCCGGTGCCGAACGCTACTGTCGAGATTCGGAGCCTCACGACCAATGTTGCGCGCTCGACAGCCACCAACGAATCCGGGCAATACGATTTTTTTTCGCTTCCGCCGGATAACTACCAGTTGACCGTCAGGCACACGGGATTCCGAGAAGAAACGCGCTCGGTGCAGCTCTCCGTCGACCAGCGGCTCGAGGCCGATTTCACGCTTGAAATCGGAATGGTCACCGAGCAGGTGACCGTAAGCGCGGCCGGACCCTTGCTGGAAACAGCGTCGGCGGAACTAGGCAACACCCGAACCGAAAAACAGGTGGTCGATCTTCCGCTGAATACTCGCAACTTCACGCAGCTTGTCGATCTTGCGCCGGGAGTAAACAACCGGGGGAATTCGTCGAATTCCATCCTCCAAGGCTACACGAGTGGCCGCGGAACCAATGGCGCTGTCATCAACGGCGCGCCGCCGGAAGGAGTCGTATATCTGTTCGACGGCATTCAGAGCGTGGATAACGACGCTGGTGTTTTGATGTTCTTTCCCCCCGTCGATGCTCTTCAGGAGTTCAAGGTGCAGACCAGTTCCGCGCCCGCGGCTTACGGCGGTGGGGCAGGGGTAATTAACGTCAATTTCAAATCAGGCACGAACCGGTATCACGGCGTCGCGTATGAATTCCTCCGCAACTCCGCGTTCGATGCGAAGAATTATTTCGATTCCCCGATTAATCCCATCCCTCCCTTCCGGTTAAACCAGTTCGGGTTTGCACTCGGGGGCCCCGTGGTTATTCCGAAGCTCTTTAATGGGCGTGACAAACTGTTCTTCTTTGCCGACTACGAAGGCAGGCGCGTGTATCAGGCCCAGACATTCACCAGCACCGTACCGATTCCCGCATTTCACACCGGCGATTTCTTCTCGCTGCTACCCAGGACGGTACTTTACGACCCGCGCACCAGTCCGCGAACCCGATTTGCAAGCAATGTTATCCCGGCATCGTTGATCGATCCCACTTCCGCCAAATTGATGGCCCTGTATCCGCAACAGAACTTACCTGGGACTGTGAACAATTATCTATACAACCCGGGGCAGCAAACAGTTATCGATCAGTTCGACGTTCGCGGCGACTACCGCACAGGGGCATCCACTTTATTCCTGCGAATGAGTCATGAGAATCCGGATACTGTTACGCCCGGATACTTGCCGCCTCCCGCAGTTGGCGGCGGGCCATCGAGGCCAGGCGACACCATTGTGCCCGCGTGGCAGGGCGCGATCGGATATGGCCGTTCCATCTCGCCGAAGGTCTACTATGAAGCGCGCATCGGGTTCACGCGCATGTATGAGGCGATCATCGATGAGCTGTACTCACAGAAGACGCTGGCAGAATCGCTCGGTATACCGAACGCGAACGGCGGAGGCGCTGCAGGCGGCCTAACGAATATCAGCATTACCGGCACCGTGGGGCTTGGCGATGGCTCCGGCACGCTATTTAAATACAACACGAACTACGAGTACGATCAGGCACTAAGCTGGATCCACGGTGCTCACGAACTGAAATTCGGAGCGGACATAATGAGCCGCAGGTTCGCATTCTTCTCTCCGACTTGGCCTGTGGGTACGATGAGTTTCACTGGAGTCTACACAAACAATCCAGCATCCCCTTCGGGAACCGGTTATGGGTTGGCCGACTTTTTGCTTGGCCGTCCAATTAGTTCGCAGATCGATATTACTCGGTTCTTTAGCCTACATCGCTGGGTCCCGGCGTTTTACGTGCAAGATTCCTGGCGCATTATGCCAAAGCTTACTCTGACTTATGGGCTGCGCGACGATATCATAAGCCCTTGGAGGGAGCGGCACAACCAATTGGCCGGTTTCGTGCCCACGAATGGCGGGACTCTGGTTACAGTCGGCACGCCTCCGTACACAGGCGATACCGTCACAGAAGGCCGGTACACGAATTTTGGACCACGAGCTGGTTTTGCCTATAACATTAGCCCGAAGACCGTTATTCGGGCCGGCGGCGGTATCTTTTATTCCTTCGCCATGCAGACCTCGAATCTTTCGCCCGCAAAGAATGCACCCTACAGCGGGTCGGTACAGCGGACGAATAATGCACAGGATTGGACGAGTGCGCTTCCGATCTCTGCGGGATTTCCCGCCAGCCGTCCCAGCCTTTTCCCAGTAAACGGAACAGCGTGGGTTTATTATCCTTTCGATTTCAAAACAACCTCGGCGGCGGAATGGAATTTCAATCTACAGCAGCAATTTGGAATTAACAATGTGCTTACCGTAGCTTACGTAGGAGCGAAAGGGACACATGTCTTTGTAACAGAGAACATCAACCAGGCGATGCCTGGACCGGGTCCCGTCGTCAACCGCCGGCCCTATCCGAATCTGGGGGATGGCACCGCGGTGGGACCTTGGGGCAATTCAATCTATAACTCGCTGCAAACCAGCTTCGAGCGCCGGCTGTCGGCCGGATTGTCCGTCCTTGCTGCCTGGACATGGTCGCACAGCATCGACGATTCAAGCGGCAATGGATCCGACACTGTTCAGAATCCGTATAATCTGGGATTGAATCGCGCCAATTCCGGTTTTGACTTACGTCACAACGTAGTCTTGAGCTGGACTTATGAGTTGCCGTTCGGCAGAGACAAATCGGTCCTCAAGAGTGCTCCCGGGCCGCTCAACTTACTCCTCGCAGGGTGGCAGGTAAACAGCATTGATACTTTTCAAACTGGTACGCCATTT
>JAFAQG010000707.1 GCA_019246575.1 Acidobacteriaceae bacterium | reverse complement strand
AACGGAACCGCCATTTTGAATGCTGCCCCAATTACAGGCGCCATCTTCGCGCTGCGGAGGTCCTGAGCCGAAAGCACTCTCTGGACGACAAGGAAGTCTGTCGTCCAATATCCAAACGAAATAACGAAGCCGAGCCCGAACACGATTCCGATCCAGTTGATGCCCATCGGATTATCCGCAAACGAACCGAGCCCTTTCCACAAATGCGTGAAATCTTGGCCCGGGAAATTCGTTGCAATGTGGTTGACCATTCCACTCCAGCCGCCAACCTCAATCAGGCCGAGAATCGAAATGACAATCGCACCCAGCCAGATCAGGAAGAACTGGAGAACTTCGTTGAAAATCGCAGACAGTAAGCCACCCAGAAAAACGTACGCGGCGACCGTAAGCGAAGATACCCAGATACTAAAGCTAATATTCCAGCCCAGGATGATTTCCAGCACCAGCGCCATCGAATACATATTGATACCGCTCATGAGTACCGTCATGAAACCGAAGGTGACGGCAGCCAGTGCGCGAGCGGGCTCTCCGAACCGTAGCTGGAGGTAGCCCGGAACCGAGTGCGTTCTCGAAATGTAATAGAAAGGCATCATCACCATTCCGAGAAACAGCATTGCTGGGATAGCGCCGATCCAATACCAGTGCGCAGCGAGAATGCCGTATTGATACGCCGAGCCCGCCCAGCCCATGAGTTCGAGTGACCCCAGGTTTGCCGCTACAAAGCTCAGTCCCGCGATCCACGATGTCATGTCGCGGCCAGCGAGGAAAAAATCTTCGCCCGTCTTTGTGTAGCGCTTGAGATAGAAGCCGATCCCAAGGACCATCACGAAATACAGGCCGATGATGATTAGGTCAATGGTGCTCAGCGACAGTAGTTTTTCGCGGCCGGCTGCGAAGAGGAGAGCCAAAAATGGAGGGTTCATGGAAAGAGTAATGTTATATTACGCACCGCAAGAAGCCGCTCCGCATTGCGCGTACAAACTTGATTCGGGATGGCGGGTTTGCTACGGCAAGCTGGTATGGACGTACTGATTTCCGGTCCACTCAGGCAATGGCTGGCCTCCGCCAACGCTGACCATGCGCCGCGTTCTTGCGTCGTCGCTTGAAACGACGAAATGCAGCACGTTCGTTTCACCGGGCCTGAGGTGAATTCTCTTGAAGCCCCTCAACTCGGGATGGACGCCTTCGGCATCGGTCAAATAGAGCTGAGCGACTTCATCGCCTTCGCGCGATGAGATGTTCCTCACCGAAGCAGTGACCTCATATCCGCCGGAAGCGCGTTTAGCCGATAACTCAGAGTAGCGAAAGTCCGAATAACTGAGCCCATAGCCGAACGGATACATCGGCTTGCCTCTGAAGAAACGATAGGTTCGGCCGTTCATCGAGTAATCGGTGAACGGTGGTAAGTCATTAACAGAGTTGTAGAACGTTACGGGCAGGCGTCCCGCCGGATTGTTTTCTCCGGCCAGGGTCTCGGCTACGGCCGTGCCTCCTTCCTGGCCCGGATACCAGGCTTCTAAAATGGCTCGCGCGCGGTCCTTGCCAGTGCCGACCGCGAGTGCACTTCCGTTAATCAACACCACAACCGCCGGCTTTCCTGTATCGAGTACTGCTCTAAGGAGTTTCTCCTGCGGCTCGGGTAAGTCAACGTTAGTTCTATCGCCACCGCTGAATCCCGGGATGTGGATTCTGGACTCTTCGCCTTCCAGTCGGGCGTTAAGTCCGATGCAAAGCACAGCCACGTCCGCCTGCTTGGTTGCGTTCACGGCTTCGCGGAGCGCAGCATCGGCCGGCGGTCTCCATAGCAGTTCGACCCCGCCGCCTCCGCCGGTCTCGTTGTATTCCAATCGCAATTTGCGTGGTTTTCCCTGCTCGAGGTGGACGGTGGCGGTTTTCGGCGACATCGCTTCCCGGACCTGCTGGTTGTCATCGACCACCAGTTGATCGTCGATGTAAAGCCGTGCAGCGTCTTTGCGACCACAGCTATGACATTCCGCGCGCACTACGCCGAAAAGATAATCGCCCGGCTCGTTTACCTCGATCAAGCCACTCCATCGCGCCGAGAAACTCTGACGCGGAACCGCCTTCACGACTGCCGGGTCTTGCATGTCCCACACGAAATACCCGCGCGCTTCCACTCGCGACAGCGCAGCGGATCCGGAAAAATTGTCGTTTCCGAAATACTCTGCGCGCAGACCATGATCGCTTTTCTTGCCACCGTTCGGCCGAAGCACGTTGCGCGGGACAAGTGCCATCGAGGACTCGACGTATGTGGCGCCCAACGAGAAATGCACCTCAGCCTGCTTGCCGAACTTCTGTTCAATTCCCTCTAGAGGTGTCACGATGTGCCACGGGATGCCGTTGTAGTTCGCAAGCAGCGCGTCGGGATCATCTGCTGCCGGACCCAGCACTGCGATATGCTGCGGCTTGCTCAGGGGCAACATCCCGTTGTCGTTTTTAAGGAGAACGATCGATTTTCGCGCCGCTTCAAGGGCCAGTTTCTGATGAGCAGGCGACTCCACCTGGTCCATTCCGATCTTCGAGAACGGGACGCGGTCAGGAGCATCGAACATCCCTAGACGGAATCGAGCGACGAATAATCGCTCGACCGAGCGGTTAATTTCCTGCTCGGTAATGAAGCCTTTCTGAACGGCATCGACGAGCGTCAGATAAGATTTCCCGCAGTCCAGGTCCGTTCCGGCCTGCACGGCTTTTGCGGATGCTTCCGCGAGCGACTTCGTAT
>JAFAQG010000632.1 GCA_019246575.1 Acidobacteriaceae bacterium | reverse complement strand
GGGAGAGAAGACGAGCACAGGCGTCCACGGATCGCGGTACTTGCGGCGATCGATCGGTTTCGCGAAATCGATAGCAGGCCAGGGTGCGATGTTTTGGCTTTGCGACGTGCGGCGGTCGAACCGAGTAACTGCGCCGAAGACATCCGAGACATAGAAGATATTTGGGTCTCTGGGATCGGGTGCGATATAGCCGCTCTCGCTGCCGCCGACAGAGAAGAAATCGCGATTGTCGATATGGCCGTGATCGGTACGGCTCGGGACCACAGCGGTGCCGCTATCCTGTTGCGCGCCGTAGACGTGGTATGGGAATTCGTTGTCGGTGACTGCGTGATAAAGCTGGGCTGTCGGCTGGTTGTACCAGGTGCTCCAAGTTGCGCCCCCATCGAGGCTAATGGTAGTGCCCTGGTCGGTGCCGAGCACCATGCGCAGAGAGTTTTTCGGATCGATCCAGATCTGATGGTAATCGTCGCCGCCGGGCGCGCCGCGAACAATCGTGAGCGCCCGGCCTGCGTTAGTCATCTTGTACAGCGCGACATTGGGGATGTAAACGATATCGGGATCATTCGGATCGACCGTGATTTGGTTGAAGTACCAGCCGCGGCTTGTGATCCGCGGGTCGTCGTTGACGCGCGTCCAGGTTTCGCCGCCATCGTCGCTGCGATAGAGACCGGACTGTTTGGCTTCGATGCAGGCGTAAATACGTTTCGCGTGAGTGCCGCGAGCAATCGCTACGCCGGCGCGGCCCCACTCGCTTTCGGGAAGACCATGAGCGGTGAGTTGTTGCCACGTCTTGCCTGCATCTGTGGAACGGAACAGTCCACTTCCGGGGCCGGCGACTGGCGCGTACGTGCTCCAGGGCGGGCGATGAGCATTCCACATTGTGGCGAAGAGAACGTCGGGCTCATCCATGGCCATTGCGATATCGGCGGCGCCGACTTGGGCGCCTCGATTCAGGACGTGCTGCCACGTTGCGCCACCGTCGGTGGATTTGAAAACCCCGCGCTCGTCGTTCGGCGCGTAAGCGTGGCCTAATGCTGCGACAAAGACCATGTTCGGATCGCGCGGGTCGATGACGATACGGCTGATTTGACGAGTGTCCTTGAGGCCGATGTTCGTCCAGGTCTTGCCGGCGTCGGTGGATTTGTACATGCCGTCGCCGAGGGCGAGATCGGAGCGGATATCGGACTCGCCGGTTCCGGCATAGATGATGTTCGGATCCGAGAGAGCGACTTCGAGAGCGCCGATGGATGCAATGGGCTGATCGTCAAATACCGGTGTCCATACGGTCCCCGCATCGGTGGTCTTCCAAACGCCGCCATCGACAGCGCCGAAATAGAACGTCGCACCGTCGCCCGCGACGCCGGTGACTGCCACCGCACGACCGCCGCGAAAAGGGCCAATCAGACGCCATTTGAGGCCGTTGAAGAGAGCCGGCGTGATCTCCTGTGCGGCCAGGGAGAAACAAAACAGCGAGGTAAGGAGAAATCGCAAGACGTGGCGCATTGATTTTCAAACATAACGCATGAATGCGCATACAATACAATGGCATCCGTTGTCAGTGAAGAATGAACAGGAGGAATGGATCAGATGAGGTATTTTCTTGTGCCGCTCGCAGTTCTGGTTTCGAGTGCTATTTTGTTTGCCCAGGGCGGGGGATCGATTGCTGCAGATACGAAGCAGGCGTATAACGGGGTGAAGCGAAACGTGATGACCGCCGCGAACAAGATGCCGGACGAGAATTACAGCTTCAAACCGACGCCCGAGATTCGCAGCTTTGCGCAGGTGATCGACCACATTTCGGATTCGCAGATGCGGACCTGCGCCGCCGTATTGGGCGAGCAGAAGACCGCGGATGCAGCGTCAAAGACTTCGAAAGCGGATGTGCTCGCGGCGTTGAAGGCTTCTTTCGAAGAATGCGACAAGGCGTACGATTCGCTAAGCGATACGAATGCAAATGACACGATCAAGACGCCTCGTGGCCAGAGAACTCGATTAGGAGCGCTGGTCGCCCTAATCGTCCACAGTTCGGAGCAGTTCGGCATCATGACCGTCTACGACCGCCTTAAGGGCATCGTGCCGACGGGTGGGGAGTAGCTGGACAGCGGCCGGAGCGTCGTAGCGCGAGAGAAGTCGCTGTGTTCGGCCGGTTCACCGTCGACGACTATATTAGGGCGTTCTTCTCGGGCGGAAGTTATACGTGCACGACATCGTCGCGTAAGACGGCAGGCGCACCGCGACGACCTGTTCGGACGGGCTGATCTGCCCATCGGCGGCTAAAAGTTCGGTGGTCTGCCCTGTGTAACCGCTGGCGATGAGGAAATTGATTCCGACATCGAGGCGGTGTTCAAGAAACGAACGCAAGACGGCTCCCCGAAACTCTCGGACCGGCACGCTCGTAAATCCATCGCCAAGCGGTTTCGCGCCGACTTCCTCAAATTCGCCACGGGCCTGCAGGCGAAAAGGCAAGCGGTTGATTGCTGCGAGAGCGTCGACGATGAGACGCGGCGCCTCGGGTGTCGGTAATCCCGAATCAAGGTCACGGGCATCAGCTTTGGAAACAGAGGCTTGTAACAGGCCCCATCCGAAGTATCGTCGCGCCGCCACTGTAATGAATTTGTTGCGTCCAGGTCCTTGATCCTGCTGAAGACCTGTATCGGGATCGATTCTTGCCAGAGATGCTTCGGTGGTCACGTGACCGAGCGTTACCCGAAAATCAGTTTTCGCGATTGTTCTGCTAACGACTAGCTGATAGGAATGTTCACGGCTGATAGGCGTTCCCTGTTCGGCGCCGGTCCCAATCCTCGGGTCATTGGTATAGAAAGCTTCGCCAAAACTGAAAGCAACACTTGGGAGAGCCGGATGTGTTTCCGGGAGGAAGGAAATAGTCGCTTTCGGACTATTGAACCCGACCAGCTTGTGGTAGGAGTTCGCGGGGGTGAGAAGATCCTGATTATCGAACTGGATTTCGTCCCGCCGCCAACCGAGGTAGTAATGAAAGTCATGTGGGAACGCGCCATTCAGAGCGATATAGGGAGCCGTATCGCCCAGGGTCACATTGTTGGCCGCGATCTTCTGAAACGGCCCGTAGTAAGAAGGATCCGTTGATTCGTAATGATCCAGATCCAAGCGGTGCGGAGCATCACGCTGGTAGTCGATACCCATCATCAGCGACAAGACCCTGGTTAGATTGTTTGTGTATGTGCTGTTGCCGGCGGTTACGGTGCGGAACTCACTCTGGCGGATGAGGCCGTCACCGAAATTGGAAAAGAGAGCGAGATTGTAGGTTCGAAACATGCCCCCGAGCTGTAACGTTTGCGTGGGTGTCAGCTTCCATAAATCGTTCAAAACTGCTAAAGCTGTGTGAGTTTGGTCCTTCTGTCGCGGATCAATAGTGTCGTGAAGATGAGGGAGACCCCGAGGCACAAGACCGGGGATCTTTGATGTCCCGAAATAACCGGTTCCAAAAAAAGTGAGCTGGTGTTTGCAAATATTCCAGATTCGAAAACCGTTGAGCTTGTACTGTTGCCGGTGTTCCGGCCGGTCGAGAAAACCGTTCCCATACGCTCCCTCGAGAGCGATCCATGCATCGATGTCAGGCGCAGCAGGGCTCCAAGCAGCTACGACATCCACATCCCGATAGTCTCCGGTAACGGTGACAGAGGGTTCGAGCCGGGAGTGTAATTCATAGATGCTCGAGAGGTTTTCCGCGTGATTACCTTCACGTATGTTAAAGGCACCTCCGTCCGTTTGCACACCTTCAAGAATGGCCGGCACCATAATGTTCGGATCGGCGTAGCCGTTTCCGTGGGCGTTAGAAGAGAGATTGTTGGAGGCGAGATACGTTCCCACCAGAATGTATTCGGCGATGGGCTCGCCATGATCGCCGGCAACGCCGGGTGAGAAGTATTGCGGGGCTTTAATCCCCCCGGAAGCTGTCTCGATAGGCACACCCGGAATTGAGATGGGTGCGCCGGGGCGTCCAGGATTTGCGTCGAGCAACTCCTGGCGTACATAAACTCGCTGCGCCGGATCGGGGAATAGCAG
>JAFAQG010000604.1 GCA_019246575.1 Acidobacteriaceae bacterium | reverse complement strand
CCTATTTATTTTGTGACGAGATGGCGGACGCGGCGGGGCGGACCGCTGCGTTAGTGCGGTCGGCGAAGTTACACCGATACCGTCCGCGCTGCTTCGCTCTGCTGCTCCAGGAAGTTCTCGATTTCGCGAGCTTCTTCGTCGGTAATGCGGAAGCTCAGCGCACCGATGACACCGTTCACCTGGTCGGGACGCCGCAGACCCACGATGGCTCCCGTCACAGCGGGATTGTGTACGGTCCATGCAATGGCGACCTCACCTGGTGTGCGGCCATGCCGGGCGCCGATGTTGCGCAAGAGCTCGACCAGTTCAAGATTGCGACTGAGCTTTGGTTCCTGGAAATCCGGATTGCGCCTGCGCCAGTCGTCAGCAGGCAGGTTCAGCGCCCACTCTCTGGTCACTTTTCCCGTGAGCAGCCCAGAGCGCATTGGCGAGTACACGATGACTCCGATGTTGTGTGCTCTGGCAAACGGCAGGATGTCTTTTTCTGCGTCGCGCACCAGCAACGAGTAAGGCGGCTGAAGAGACGTAATGGGCGCAATCTTCAGCGCGCGTTCCATCTGCGCAACGCTGAAGTTGGATACGCCGATCCAGCGAACTTTTCCCTGTTGCTGCAAACGCGCCATCTCGGTCCAGCCCTCTTCGATGTCTTCGTCCGGCTGCGGCCAGTGCACCTGATACAGATCGATGACATCGATCCTCAGTCGCCGCAAGCTTTCCTCGCACTCCTGCCGGATCGATTCGGCTTTGAGCGACGCGAAGATTTTTCGATCAGCTCCCCAGCGCCGCTCACATTTCGTGAAAACGTACGGCTTCTTCGATACGCCCTCGAGTGCCTTCGCGACTACTTCCTCGGAGTGTCCTAATCCGTAAACTGCCGCAGTGTCGATCCAGTTAATACCGGAATCCAGTGCGGCGCGGATAGCGGCGATGGAATCCTTGTCGTCCTGCTCACCCCAGGCAAACTCCCAGCCGGAGCCGCCCATTGCCCAAGCGCCCACTCCGAGCGCTGAGATCTCAAGGTCGCTGTTTCCAAGTTTTCGTAAATCCGGCATCTTTCAGTTTGAGTCCATTCCTATCTTCTACTTCGCTGTTTGGTGAATACAGCTCGGAATCACGCTAGGAGGTTTCGCGTGTTGCGGCTGCTCTTGCGCGGAAGGCCAACCGGTATGCCCTTCGTTCGGCCGCTTCTTCAAAACGGCGCTTATCTTCCTCCGAGTCCGGCACAATCGGTGGCAAAACCACGCGATTCCCTGCCGTATCCAGCGCGACGAAGGTCAAATATGCGGAGGAAGTGTGTCTCACTTGCCCGGTCTGAAGGTTCTCGACCCATACCTTGACGCCCACTTCCATTGAGGTTCGAAAGACGCGGTTGACCTGCGAACGCAGCCGCAGCAGCTCGCCCAAACGAACCGGATGCAGGAAGGTCATCTGGTCGACCGATGCAGTTACAACGGGCCCGCGAGCGTGACGCATGGCGGCAATCGCTCCACACAGGTCAACCATGTGCATCACATGCCCGCCTAACATGTTGCCCAATGTGTTGGTGTCGTTAGGAAGGCAGAGCTCCGAGTATTCCGACCGAGTGTCACTTACTTTGCGAACCCCCGACTCTTCCGCTGCCGGGGATGTTACTTGCTTTGTTGGCATTCGCGACTTCAGATAACCGGAAAGCGGTCAAGATAGCTTCGGCAAAAAGCAAGTATCTGGGCGCGTAGGCAGTCGTTCGATATGTCTGGACTGATCGTGCCGCCGGCTACGGCATATCGAACGACATACCATGCTGCCGGTGCGTAGTTGTTCTCCTCGACGCAGACCAGCTCAATCTCAGTCGCGCTCCGGCTCACCAGGTGATAGCGGAGCGCAGATCGCGTCTCAAGGGCCGGGAAACGCGGGCAAGTCGAACGCGAATTGCCGTGATTGCAACATTGAAACCGGACGTCCTCGGGAACCGGTTCACAGGAGCCGTTGGCACGGCAACGTCCTTCGTATTCATCGATCAGTGGAAGGCGGGCATGTACAAAGCTCCGCTGCGCGACCGGCCTCTGCGGCTCGAAATAGGGGCACGGCATGGCTCGCCCTTCAGTATAGAAGGAGCAGTTAGTTCAAAACGGAAACTGCGGAAAACTGCTGCAGGCTGGAAGGCTTCCGCTTTCCTCGACTACGGTAGCCGGCAGCGGCGTCACAGTCACGTCTGTGCCCGATGCTGTGAGATTCGAATCAAAAATGCCGATATTCGCGTACTCCGCCGTCGACCTTGTCGCATCCAGCATGACGTGCTGCAGTCGCAGGTTCAGCGGGTAATCGGAGCGGTACCCTTCGAGCGTCGATCCATTCCCCGATGGCGAGTTGATCGCTTTCAGACCGTTCACGGTGATGTTCGCTAGATTCGGGATCGTAGAGTTATCTCCCGTCGAGTAGAACGGATTGAACACCAGGATATGTTTCACGTTCGTCATGCAGGTATTCGTGTAAGTTACTTGCGCGACAAGTCCGCCGGAACTGGATGTCGTTTTGATGCGAAGACCGTTGTTGTCGGTGCTGAATGTGCCGGAGCTATCTTGCCCGTTGATCGTGTTGTTTTGCACTAATATGTTTGTTACTCCGTACGTCGTCTGACTACCGATCGAAATACCATGCGTGCCGTAAAAATTACTGTTCTCGACAGTGATGTTCGATGCCGGTCCTGAGTTTGTCTTGATGGCGATGCCATCGTCGCCATCCTGGATATCGCATTGATTAATCGTTACGTCGCTGACGCTGTCCGGATCGATTCCGTCGGTGTTATGGGTATCGGCCGGTGTCTTGATCCGCACGCCCCAGAGCGTGGCACCGTCGCCGCCCTCCATATATACGTGAAACAGCGGAGCATTTACCAGGTCTACATCGTAGAGTGTAAAGTTATTCGCATTTCTAGCTTGAATAAGCCGGGGATTGTTTTGCTTGATGCTACTCGCATAGGCTTGGTTGGACACGTCCCACCAGGAAATGCTCTGATTGAATAAATTGATATCGCCGCGGCCATCGATTCTCCCCTGCGTGTTGCCGTTGCGGGTGCTCATGATACCTGCATTCGAACCCGTAACCGTGATGAACGGATTACATCCATTGCTATTCGTGGCGGAAGTCCCGCAACGCGTCGTGCTGGAGCTCTGGTAATTGGCCGGATTATTAGAGGAAAAAACAGTCACGGTTGAATCGATGAACAGCACGACTCCGTCCGGAATCGTAAGTGGGCCGGTCAAGAAGGCATCGTTAGGACCGGAGGGCGCGAGATAGACAGAAACAGCCGGAGCGTTCGGCTGCTGCCGGCAAGCCATGAGCGCGGCTGCAATACGCGTCGTGTCCGGCGGATTCCCCTCGTCATCGGGGCTGAAGGCCCGGTTACCCGATTGCAAATTGGCGTATAAAGTCTGACAAATCGGAGGGATCGAGGGCTCGGTGACGGTCCGGGTATCCCCCGTAGCGGGCGTCCATTTGATGAGGCCGGCGTGAAGCACAGATGTGAGAAGTGCCGTAGCAATGCCTGTTCGCCCTAACGTGTTCTTGTCCATTCAGAGTCCACATCTCCCTTTCATACGTTCGATTGTAATCAGACTGCACAGGTGTCATCGAGACATAATGGACGGCTGAAGTCCATGCTCATTGTTCATGTACTAGTACGGGTGAAGCCGGAGCTCACGGGCGCATTCATCGAAGCTACGGTTGAAAATGCAAGAAACAGCGTTCAGGAACCGGG
>JAFAQG010000601.1 GCA_019246575.1 Acidobacteriaceae bacterium | reverse complement strand
AGGCAAGTTCGTCCACGATTTCGACACGATTGAGCTGCACGGACCAGTTCCAACCGAGATCGATATTGTCTTTCTGAATGAGCAGGCCTTCGATGCCTCGTTTCAGGCCTGGTCCACGTCGAAACTGCTCTGCGAAGGGAATGGTATCGATGCCCGGCGCAATGTGGAGTGGCCGCAGTCCCCGGACGAACGCGCTTTAGGGGAGCAAGCTCGCAAGCAGAATCACCGTTTCTTTCCGATCCTCGGAGGCTGTTATACGGCCGGATGCCGGTTTGCGATCGGCGACAAGCGGCAATGCAAGCCACATGGCAAGCTGACGTTCCAGCTGATGAATGCCCCGACTCTTGGCGGCTCCTGTCAATTCGATACAACCGGCTTTCGCTCAATCGCTCAGCTGGCCGGTTCGCTCGACCAGATTCGGCTTATGACGGGGCGGGGCAACCCGGAAGCGGGTAGCGTTGCCGGGATCCCGCTCAAATTTGTTCTCCGCCCCTACAAGGTTCAAGTCGGCGAAAAGAGCAGCATCCAGTACGGCGTCAGCCTCGAATTTCGCGCCAAAAGCCTCGAAGAAATGGCCCGCCTGTTGCATGCGCACACAGCGGAATTCCGTCAGCTACTCGCGTTACCGGCACCCACCAGCGGGATCGAATCCGAGCCGGTCAGCGTCCTTCCAGAAGAAGAATCCTACCTCCCGGAGGAAGCGCCCGGGGACCCCGGCGCGATGGAGACTCAGGAAGAGGCGGTGGAAGCGGCGGCTATGACCGGCGAGTTTTACGGCCTGTTCCCCGAGGAACGTGGGGTGGAACCGCCACCGGCGCACGACGCGCCAGTGTCTAATATGCCGCGACGCCGCTCGGATACGGCGCATCAGGAGGCTCTAGCTTGAAAGGCGGCAACCGGTGCAGCCGGAGTTCCAGCGGCTTCGCCGGCCACACTCGGATTCATGCTCCAACTACTGAATATCAATGACTTAGCACCTCTGGTTGCATCGGCTGAAAAAATTCATATACTCCCGAGACACAGGGAGTGAAGTGAGTAACGCATGACCGAATTATTCATGCAGTCACCGCTGGACGAATCGCCGCTTCCGGAGATTTCGAGCGCTGATGCTTCCGGCGATCCGGCAAGGGTTTATCTGCGGGATGTACGGCATTATCCGCTGCTCACCCGCGAGCAGGAAGTCGATTTGGCGCGCTGCATGGAGCGGGCCAACGTCAGAATCTTGAGGACACTTTCACGCCTTCGGCTGACCGAGCAACTCCTAATCGAAACAGGAGCCGGGGTGGCTTCCGGCAAGATCCCAGTATCCGAGGTGCTGTCGACATCCGAGAACCCTGACCTCGATCCCGATCCCCAGGAGACGGCTGGATCCAAGAGACTCAAAGCGCTGCTATGCACTGCGCTTTCGCGAATCGAGCAGCTGCGGAAGGACGCTAACCGCTGCCTGGCCGTTCCCAATCCGAGTATCGGGAAACGGAAACGGCGCGGGGCGCGCAGCAGTAGTTATCCGCGCCTTTTGGTTGCGATCTCGCGTGAGATTCAGTCCCTGCCCTTTACGCCGGAGTTCTCGAACCGCATGGTGGAGCATCTGCGCGAGACCGAGGGCTCGCTCGGATCGGTTTCTGAGCGCCTGAAGACCGCTATCGATCCAGCCTTGCGGCAGTCGCTGCTCGAACAATGCAAAAACGAAGATCAATTGCGGCGGGCCGTCGCCAGCATTGTCGCAGCCGAGCAGGAGCGGACGATCGCTCGCGAGAAGATGGCCAAATCCAATCTCCGGCTCGTTGCCTCGATCGCCAGGAGATATGTGCGCTCGCATGACGGCGACCGGCTGCACGATCTCATTCAGGAGGGGAGCATCGGACTCCTGCGGGCCATTGACAAATTCGATTACCGGCGCGGTACCCGTTTCGCCACACACGCATCCTGGTGGATCCGGCAAGCCATCAACCGCTTTCTCGATGACCAAATCCGCGCCGTGCGACTTCCCGGTCATGTGATTGCAACCATGCACCGCATCTCGCGTGCGCAACGACAGTTGGAACAACAACTGGGGCGCGAGACAACGATCGAGGACATCGCTTCCGAACTCCGAATGACGGCTGAGGAAGTACAGCGGTATCAGCGCATCCGCCAGGAAGTGTCGCTTCACGCCACGGTGGGAGAGGATGAAGAGTCTACGCTCGCGCAGTTTCTGTGGGACACCCGCGGCCTTCCCTCTGGCCATAAACCAGAGGACGCCGTGACGTACCAGAAGCTGAATGAGATTACCTCCGAACGGCTCGAAAGAGCGTCGGATGAGCTCTTAAAGACGCTCAGCGAGCGCGATCGCAACATTCTCACCTTGCGCTTCGGCCTTATAGACGGGCAGGAGCATTCGCTCGAAGAGATTGGGGCGCTTTATTCGGTCAGCCGGGAACGGGTCCGGCAATGGGAGACCGAGGCACTGCGCAAGCTTCGGCATCCGCGCCGCAGCTCGCGGCTCGAAAGGTTTGTGAACGCCAATTTCGAGTAGTCCGGAAATCCCGGCTCGCAAATGAGGCATGTTTCCTTATGACTATCGGAACAAAAAGTGTTTTGTTTGGTGCACATTGTTTTCTTTTGCACCCATTCTTTGTGGCGCTCGCCTGGACTCGGCTCTACGGCTTTCCGCGCGACTGGCGCCTCTACCTCGCCTTCTTTGTACATGATCTCGGGTACGCGGGCAAAGGGAACATTGACGGACCGGAAGGTGAGGAACACGTCCATTTCGGCGCAGCGATTATGCGCCGGCTGTGTGGCCGCGAATGGGAAGAGTTCACGTGCTGCCACTCGCGCTACTGGGCGAAGAAGACCGGCCGGCCATATTCGAAGTTATGTGTAGCCGATAAACTCGCGTTCGTTCTCACGCCCTTGTGGCTATACGTCCCAATGACCCGCCGGACCGGCGAACTCGCCGAGTATATGCGGCGCGCGCGGTTCTCGCTCGACGACATTCGCAATCTGGAGCCGTGGGAAGCGCGCTGTCTGGAGACTGGAGACGAGCAAAGCTTTCTGATCGGTTTGCGTTCGTACACAAAACGCTGGGTCGAACACCATCGTGATCTGGCGGAAGATCACTGGACGACCGCGCGTGCCTGGGCGCGCGGCGAAGAAACAAGCGCCGCGGTACTCCGTTAAGCGAGCCGCCCCGGCATCACAGGGAGATTTATTTATGGCAACGACTTCGGTCGAAGTGACGCACACAGGCGAGCGGGTTGCGAATACACCCGGGCTCGCATTTTCCCGCTATTTCACAGGGGAGACCAGGAATGCAGAGCACGACCTGAGATGGGAACTGCGTACCGCGAGCATCACCGATGCGAAGGGCAACGTGATCTTTGAACAGCCGAATGTGTTGGTGCCCGCCGCCTGGTCGCAAACTGCCACAAATATTGTGGCGAGTAAGTATTTTCATGGCCGTCTGGGTACGCCGGAACGCGAACACTCGGTCGGCCAGCTCGTCGCGCGTGTCGCGGATACGATTGCGGAATGGGGACAGGACGACGGCTATTTCGATGGGCCGGAATCGGCCGCCAATTTCCGTATGGAACTGGCGCATCTGCTGCTCCATCAGAA
>JAFAQG010000594.1 GCA_019246575.1 Acidobacteriaceae bacterium | reverse complement strand
CACGATCAACTTCAGCGAGCCTATCGGAATCGATAACTGGTCTGCCCTCGAAATCGGAGTGCGGCATCCAGTCGGACACAATCTGTATTTGACAGCCGCATACACCTGGTCTCACAACCTGGATAACGCGGGCGGATTTCAGAATGTCTATCAGCCCCAACAGGCTTATGGAAACTCGAGCCTGAATACTCCTCAGGTCTTTACTGTTAGTGCGGTCTACACGTTACCGTGGTTCCAGACCGCTTCGGGCTGGAAAGGCGTTGTGCTGGGAGGGTGGAAGTATTCGAATATGACTTCGATTTACACCGGCAGCTCGCTCACGCCGGGACTTAGCTTGCCGAACACGGGGCTTGCGACCCGTCCTAATGTGGGTGGGCCAGTGACCATGCCAAGAACCATCCAGCAGTGGTTCAGCACGACCTCGTTTACTAGGCCCCTGGCCGGCTATTTCGGCAATGCCGGCAACGGCATCCTTTGGAGTCCCGGTCTGGTTAACTTTAACATGGCGGCTTATAAGAACTTCCGGATTATCGAGCGAATGACCATCCAATTCCGCGCTGAATTGTTCAACGTGTTCAACCATACGAATTTCAACGGCCCAAATACGAATCTTGGCGCCGGAACCTTCGGACAGATCACGAGTGCGAAGGAAGCGCGCATCGGAGAATTCGCGTTGAAGCTTAACTTTTAAGTCGGCGCTTAATTTTGCTCGCAATGGCTAGGAAACTAAGTCTCAGAACGTCTTTGACGCTGCTTGCAGGGTTGTGTTGCGCGACGGCTTTCGCACAATCGCCCGTCACGGTAAGTATCGATACAACCTCCCAGGGCCATGCGATTCCGCTGGACTTCAGCGGCTTGAGCTTCGAAACGGGAAGCGAGCGGCCCAATAACGCGGGAACGGCGGGTTACTTCTTTTCTTCTTCGAACACCGAGCTGATCACATTGTTCAGAAATCTTGGCCTAAAGAATCTCCGCATGGGAGGAGGTTCTGTCGATACCGAGGCGGCCCCGAGTAATGAGGCAATCGATAATCTATTTGCCTTCGCTCAAGCTGCCGTTGTGAAGGTGATTTACTCCGTGCGAATGCTGAATACCAGGAATTCCCTCCCGAACCTCAAAGCTGACGATGCTGCGATCGTTCAATATGTTCAGAAAAACTATCGGGCGAACATCCATGGCTTCTCAATCGGCAATGAGCCCGACTGGCACAATCCCTATCACACATCGGGTGACCCGGCCCTTTACGAGACAACGTCGGGAATACCCGGAACAGCTTATCCGTCTTACCTCGCCGATTGGCGAGATTTCGTTACAACGATCGGCGCCTCTACGCCGGAGGCGCTATTTTCCGGACCCGATACCGGCGCATACACGAGTCTGACCTACACACCCGATGCATCTACCGGGGTGTCCTGGACGCAACAGTTCGCGAGCGATGAGGCACATTCGGGAATGGTCGCGAATGTTACTCAGCACTTCTATGTCGGAGGGAGCCCGGGAACCGATACCGCCCAGCAAGCAATCGACGACATGTTATCCGCGAACTGGGTCGACGATACTCAGATCTCGATCGGGCCGCAAGGATCTTCGGCCTATACTCCGTATCCCTGGCTTTACAACAATAATCTCGGGCCCGTGCCGGCCTCGGGCTTGCCTTACCGACTAACTGAATCCAATGATTTCGTCGGCGGAGTTGCGGGTGCAAGCAACGCCTTTGCTTCCGCACTGTGGACCCTCGATTATATGCACTGGTGGGCTGCGCACGGTGCTGCCGGAGTGAACTTTCATAACAAGCAATGGATTCTCACGGACACGATTGTGCCCGATCCCAACCCGTGCAATGCAGTTTGTGGAAATTATCAGACCGCGCCCAAGGGCTACGGCATGAAGGCATTCAATTTTGGGGGTCATGGCTATGTGAAACCGGTCACGATTTCGAATCCCGACGGAATCAACCTGACGGCGTATGCGGTGGGCGATCGCCAGAATCTTTACCTGACGATGATCAATAAGACTCATTCGTCCACAAACGATATCGCAGATGCGCGGGTGACCATTTACCCGAATGGCTTTTCTTCGGCCAGCGCTGCGTCGATGCTTCTCACCGACGGGTCTCCTGGTGACGCGTCGCTCTTGACCGCCACGCTCGGCGAGGCCTCGATAACCAACGATTCCCGGTGGCTTGGGCACTGGACGCCGCTCAACCCGGACCTCGGCGGCTCTGTCACTGTTACCGTGCCCTCGACGACTGCTGCGATTGTGAAGCTTCATCGCGCGGGTAACTACGTCGGACCTGTTGAACTGAACGAGAACGGCGCGTTAGAAGTATTCGCCACCAACGCGGCCGGCCAGGTTTTCCACAATGTGCAAGATACCGCCGGCGGCTCCGAAAGCCACGGCGCGCGCTGGAGCGGCTGGTCCAAATTGGACGACGGTGTCGAGTCTAAGGGTGCAGGCGCGGTCGTGAAGAACCTGGATAACAGTTTGGAAGTTTTTGTTCCGAGCACAAGCGGCAACGTTTACCATAACCGCCAAATAGCTCCGAATGGCGCCTGGAATGGTTGGTCCGATTTAGGCGGGAACGGCGTGTCTAACTTGAACGCCGCGGCGAACGCGGATGGCAGCTTGAGCGTTTTTGGAATCGGGAATGACGGCGAGATATGGTATGCCAGCCAGAGTGCGCCCGGAGTCGGCTGGTCGGACTGGTCGGATCTGAGCGGAGTAAGTATCCAGCCCGGCTTCGTGGTCGGCCAGAACCTGGATGGCCGCTTGGAGGTATTGGGCGTAGATCGCGGTTTGAATGTCTGGCACAATCATCAAACGAGTAATGGGGGTTGGAGTGGCTGGAACAGCCTCTCTGGCGTGCGAGTCCAATCCCAGCTTGCACTGGCCAGGCATTTAGACGGCCGCTTGGAAGTATTCGGAGTGGACCGCAAGGGAAACGTCTGGCATAACTGGCAGATGAATGCGGGCGGGGGCTGGCAGGGTTGGTGTAAGTCCGGTTTGTCCGGGCAGCGCATTCGACCGGGCTTTGTCGTGGCTCAAAATTCCGACGGGCGGATTGAGCTATTTGGAGTTTCCGGGACCGCGGATATTTGGCACATTCGGGAAAACAAGATTGGCAATTGGAGTAACTGGAGTAAATTGGGCCGGCTCGGGCCCGATCCCGAACTCGTGGTGGCCAATACTGCCGATGGTCGCATACAACTGTTCGGCACCGGCAGAGCCGGAGATATTTGGACGAACCGGCAGACGAGTCCTGGGGGGACGTGGTCCGGATGGACCGATTTCGGCGGAAGGGGACTCGAATTCTATGCCGGCCATCATTGACTTCCCTTCCGCTCAGAACCGATTTGCTGGAGGCATTGCGACAGTACTCCATAGCTCTGAATCTACAGCGATATAGTGTGTTTACACGTTCCGAGCCGTTCTGATGTTTCGTTTTCCCGTCCTTCTGCTTGCGTTATCAAGCGGCGGTATCGCCGGCGCGAATGATCCGCAAGTCGATTTCCAGCGTCAAGTCAGGCCCATCCTCTCGGACAAGTGTTTCCTCTGCCACGGTCCGGATGAAGGCACCCGCATGGCGGATCTACGGCTCGATACTAAGGAAGGAGCGTTCGCAAAGCGCAAGAACGGGTACCCGATCGTTGCAGGCAAGCCGGATGAGAGTCTTCTCGTCAAACGTATCTACTCCAACGATCCGGCGTTCCGCATGCCTCCTGTGTTCTCGCATAGAACGCTCACAGATGAGCAAAAGGATACGCTTCGACACTGGATCGAACAAGGCGCGAAATGGGACCAACATTGGGCCTTTGCGGCACCGAAGAAGGTCGCAGCCCCGCAAGTCAAACAGACAGCATGGCCGCGCAACGAAATTGACCGATTTATTCTCGCAAAGATCGAAGCCAACGGCCTTCAGCCCGCTCCCGAAGCCGACCGGCGGACTCTAATTCGACGGGTTACGCTCGACCTAACAGGTCTGCCGCCCACGCCTGCCGAGGTCGACGCTTTTGTGAAGGACAAATCGCGCGACGCGTATGACAAGGTAGTTGACCGACTGCTTGCGTCTCCGCACTATGGCGAACATCGGGCGCATTACTGGCTCGATGCTGCTCGTTACGCAGACACGAATGGTCTGCACTTCGACAACTATCGCGAGATATGGCCCTACCGCGATTGGGTCATTCAGGCGTTCAACCAAAACATGCCGTTCGATCGCTTCACCGTGGAGCAGCTCGCGGGCGATCTCCTCCCGAATGCCACGCTCGATCAGAAGATCGCGTCCGGTTTTCATCGCTGCAATGTGACCACAGACGAAGGCGGCGTGATTTTGCCCGAAGTCGAAGCCATGTACGCAAAGGATCGAGCAGACACCACCGGAACCGTTTGGATGGGTTTAACGGTAGGCTGCGCGACCTGCCACGACCACAAATTCGACCCAATCTCACAAAAAGATTACTACTCGTTAACGGCTTTTTTTCGCAATACAACACAGCCGATCATGGACCTGAATATTCAGGACACTCCGCCGGCGGTCTATGTGCCTCCGGCGCAGGACCGTGCGAAGTCGGAGCGGTTACATGAAGAACGCGATGCTGTCATGCAAAGCTTTTCGGCCGAGCGGAAGAAGGCGCTAGCGGACATCGGCAGCTGGCTCGAGAAGGCCCAGCAACAAGCCCGCGCATACGCGCCTGAATCTCAGGCGCTTGCTTTGCAGGTCTCCGGCAATGCGACCGTCGCTGAGCCAGGCGAAGTGCAACCTGTGGCTCTTCCCAAGGAAGCGGAGATTGTGGATGGGCCAAGTGCTGCGACCAGAGCTATACAGTTCAAAACCAGAGGCAAGGTCGCGCTTCCCGCCACGTCTGACATTGATTACGACAAGCCATTTACGATCGCAACGTGGATCTTTATTCCCGATTCGAAGGACGACGGCGCAGTAGCGAGCCAGTTGGGTGCTATTCCGGAGTCGGGCAAAGGCGAGCCAAAACATCGCGGCTGGACGCTCCGGATCGACAAAGGAAATCTGAGCCTGTACGATCGCGCGCCGAGCATCTACCTGATGGGCGCGGATGGAAAAGGCATCAGCGGGCATCCCGCGCCCGAATACAAGTTGAGGCCGAACTCCTGGTACCACGTCGTCGTCGCATATGACGGCAGCGGTTTGCGACGCGGAATAAATATGTACATCAACGGTGCGCCCGTGACGGTGGTCGGGCGGCCGGAGGACATCCCGCGCTTGACATCCTCAATTAAATCGTCTGCGCCGGTGACACTCGGCAACGAGGAAAAACGGTATTTCGAGCGCGGAGTGATCGCAGACTTCCGCATCCTCAACACGATGGCCGATCCTCAAGAGGCGGAGTTACTGTATGCGGCAAGCCGGGCGGCAACTGCGAAGAAATCCGCAGATGAGCTCTCGGAACCCGATGCCGCCGCCCTCCTAACGTTCTTCGTATATAGGATTGACCCGGCCACGGCGCAACCCGCCGCTCAACTGAGGCGAATCGATAGAGAGCTGTATGCAATTCGAAGCCGCTCCGCAACAACTCTCGTCATGGAAGAGCGCACGGATGCGCAGCCCGTCGCGCATGTGCTGTACCGCGGGCAATACGATCAGATGCGGGAAGAAGTGCATCCCAACACGCCGAGCGTGCTGCCGCCCATGAGCGAGTCCATGCCGCGCAACCGGCTGGGCCTTGCGATGTGGATTGTCGATCCGGCCAATCCGCTTACGGCTCGCGTGACTGTGAATCGCTTTTGGGAGGAGATCTTCGGAACCGGTATCGTGAAAACCGTCGAAGACTTCGGCTCACAAGGCGAGCCTCCCAGCCACCCCGAGCTACTTGACTGGCTCGCGCTCGATTTCCGCGATTCCGGGTGGAACGTCAAACGATTTTTCAAACTGCTGGTCACATCGGCGACTTACCGTCAATCTGCAGTACTAACGCCCGAAAAGCTGGCGCGAGACCCGCAGAACCGGCTGATCGCACGCGGTCCACGTTTCCGCATGGATGCCGAGATGGTCCGCGATACTGCGCTGTTTGCAAGCGGCCTGTTGAGGCCCGAAATTGGCGGCCCGAGCGTAAAACCGTATCAGCCGGCTCGTATTTGGGAAACGGTCGCAATGCCGCAAAGTAATACGCGTTTGTATGATCAGGACACGGGCGATAAGCTTTACCGCCGCAGTCTCTACACGTTTTGGAAACGCGCCGCTCCGCCTCCTTCGATGGACATATTGAATGCGACTTCGCGCGAAACGTGCATTGTGCGTCGCGAACGAACGAACACGCCCTTGCAAGCTCTCGTGACGATGAACGACGTGCAGTTCGTCGAGGCCTCGCGACTCCTCGCGCAAAACGCGATGAAATCCCAAAGGCGATTACAACGCGAGCTCGATTATATGGCCGAGCGCTTACTCGCGCGACCGCTGACTAAGAACGAAGCCGGTATCTTGACGCAATCTTATAAGGACTTTTTTGCCTATTACGCGTCCGCTCCGGAAGACGCTTCGAAGCTCTTGAAAGTCGGCCAATCGCCCGCAGATGGCGCATTGCCTAAGCCCCGATTCGCTGCCTTGACGATGGTCGCGAATGAAATGTTGAACCTCGATGAAGCGTTAGTGAAGTAGCGCGAAAAAACAATGGACCCGATTAAAGAAAGCATCGTGGTGGAAACGCGGCGACAACTGTTAGCGCGCGGCGCGCGCGGGTTGGGCTCGCTCGCTCTGTACACCTTACTCGAACGGCATGCCGCCGCAGCAACGGAAAAGAAGGCCATCGGCGGTCTTCCCGGACTGCCCCATTTCCCCGCAAAAGCAAAGCGCGCCATCTATCTCCACATGTTGGGCGCTCCTCCGCAGATGGAGACCTTCGATTACAAACCGACCATGGAGAAGTGGTTCGATAAGGATCTCCCCGATTCCATTCGCCAGGGCCAGCGTCTGACAACCATGACCTCCGGCCAGGCGCGCTTTCCTGTGGCTCCGTCCATCTTCAAGTTCGCACAATACGGTCAAAGCGGAATGTGGGTGTCCGAACTGCTGCCCTACACAGCGAAGATGGCCGACGACATTGCCGTCGTGCGGTCGATGAACACGGATGCGATCAATCACGAGCCAGCGGTTACATTCATGCAAACGGGATTCATGATCGCGGGAAAGCCGTGTGTAGGCGCGTGGATCTCCTATGGGCTGGGCAGCATGAACCAGAGCCTGCCGACGTTCGTCGTGCTGAACGCAACGCATTCCAATCCCAAGGCAAATGTGCAGGCCATTTCCGCGCGTCTGTGGAGCTCCGGCTTTCTTCCCGGCCAGTACTCCGGCGTGGCGCTCCGGTCAACAGGCGATCCCGTCCTCTATATCAATAATGCCGACGGCGTTCCTGAAAAAGTGCGCCGGCGTATGTTAGATGCGACCGGCGAGATGAACCGTCTCGAGATGGCGAAAATTGCCGATCCGGAAATTCAGGTTCGCATCGCGCAGTACGAGATGGCGTTCCGGATGCAAACCTCCGTCCCCGAGCTCACCGATATTTCGAAGGAACCGGACAGCACATTTAAGCTTTACGGCGAGGATGCCCGCAAGCCCGGCACATTCGCAAACTGCTGTCTCCTGGCTCGCAGACTCACGGAACGCGATGTGCGCTTCGTCCAGATTTATCACCGCGGATGGGATGTTCACAGCGAATTGCCCGCTGTCCTGCCAAGTCAATGCCGCGATGTGGATCAGGGCTGCTATGCACTTGTGCAAGATCTAAAGGCGAGGGGACTGTTGGACGATACGCTGGTCATCTGGGGCGGTGAATTTGGCCGTACTATTTACTGCCAGGGCAAGCTCAGCGCGTCGGATTACGGCCGCGATCACCACCCGAAGTGTTTCTCTATCTGGATGGCCGGTGCGGGAATTAAAGGCGGCACCGTACACGGCGAGACCGACGAGTTCTCGTACAACATTGTCAAAGATCCAGTTCACATACGCGATCTGAACGCTACCATCCTGCACCAATTCGGTATCGAAGACACGCGTTTTACGTTTAAGTACCAAGGTCTGGATCAGAAACTAACCGGTACGGAGAAACCGGCGATCGTTGTGAAAAATGTCTTAGTGTAAATTACTACCGATAATATCGCACGAGATACATACACTTGCCGATTTCTCGACGCGGGCTCGGCGATCTGCTCGCGCTTCGAGTATCGAAAGATTGATCGCCGCACTCATATGCAAGATTCAACGGATTTTGAAAAGCCGACCCGTAGAAACATTTTCAGACAGCTTGTTGCCGGCGCGGGCGGCGCGGGAGTGTTGCCGGTCTTCGGCCAGAATGCGCCACCGCAGACGCACCAAACTCCGGAGCCTGTCACAAAGGAAGAAGCCACGCCGCACCGGTATGTGTATTTCACTCCGAAGCAATTGGAGACGCTCAATGCGCTGGTCGAACGGATTATTCCTGCCGACGAGCATTCGCCGGGAGCAAAGGAAGCCGGCGTACCGGAATACATCGACATCGTCATTGCCGATGCATCCGCCGCAACGAAGCGGCTCTGGGCACAAGGGTTGCTGGAGGTAGACAGGATGGCCGTCGCGGAGTCCGGGAATCCATATGCGCGCTGTTCGCCGGAAAATCAGGTAGCAATCTTGCGTAAGATAGCCAGTGACGAAGAAGCGCCAAAGTCCTTGGGTGAGCAATTTTTCCGTGCCTTGAAGCGCGCCACCATCGATGGCTACTACACGTCAAAAATGGGCATTCACGACGATTTGCAATACCAAGGCAATGACGCACTCGCCGAATTTCCCGGATGTCCGCACGGAGCGCCGAAGTGAAACCAGCTTCTGAAGGTGTCTTGTATGACGTCGCCGTCATCGGCTCCGGTCCGGCAGGCGGCGTTCTTTCGAAAGAACTGGCGGAATCGGGCGCGAAGGTCGTACTCATTGAAGCCGGCCGGCTTCATACATACAAAGATTTCCATTTTCACTCCTGGCCCTACGACTTTCCGAAGCGCGCCAAGCCTCGCGTGGGATATCCGAAAGAAGTGGTCGATTCCATTCGCTATGAGGACTCCGATAACGTCAGCATGGATCGTATACGTGCGGTCGGCGGCCGCAGCATTCACTGGAACGCCGGCTGTTTCCGATTTGCCGAGTGGGATTTCCGGGAACGAAGTTTGGAAGGGGTAGAAGATGACTGGCCTATCTCGTATCAACAGATTGCGCCCTATTACTCGTATGTCGAAAAAATGATCGGAGTTACCGGCTCGCGCGAAGGACTGGCCGTATTGCCCGATGGCGAGTTTTTGCCTCCCCTGAAAATGCGCTGCTCGGACCTTATTGTGAAGCGTGCATGCGACAAAATGGGAATTCCTTTCATACCGACTCGCAAGGCGCTACTGACGGAAGCATACGACCATCGTCCTGCTTGCCATTATTGCGGCCACTGCATGGAGGGCTGCGACGTTGGGGCGATCTTCAGCGTGCCGGCAGCTATGCTGCCCAAAGCGCGCAAAACGGGCAATTTTACACTGCTTCAGAACCAATTGGCGCGCGAGATCCTGGTAAACTCCGACGGCACTGCGCGCGCCGTCTCAGTTATCGATACCGTCACGCGGAACGTAAGCGAAATCCGCGCTCGGCGCTTTGCCGTCTGTTGCGGGGCGATCGAATCCGCCAGGCTATTGCTGAACTCCCGCTCGCCGCAATACCCGAACGGACTCACAAATTCCAGCGATTTAGTCGGCCGATACCTGCACGGCCACGTTACAGCGTCTTTCATCTCGTATCTGGAAGAGCTGATCGGCACAAAGCCGATAAATAATGACGGCGCACTCGATCACACTTACATACCTCGTTTCAACATGGACAAAAAAAGTAGAAACTATGTAGGTGGATTTCAGTTTCAAAATCAGTTTAACGGCTTTCGCTATCCGCATCAGGCGCAATACTTGAAAGGCTTCGGCTCAGATTTCAAGCGCCAGGTGCGCGAGCTCCAGCCCGCTTTATTTCATACGGGCCTCTTCGGAAAGGTGCTTGCGCGGCCCGAAAATCGGGTCACGGTCGACGCCGGGCGACCGGATGCGTACGGAATCCCGATTCCCGTCGTGCGATTCCGGTTTGGAGAAAACGACCTCGCCCTCTGGAAGGACATGAAGGTGAAAGCGCAGGAGATTCTGCATACCGCGAACGCGCGATTCGTGTTCGATACGTCGAAGGTTCCATCCGGGTTCGCGAGTCACGAGGTCGGCACGGTTCGCATGGGCAGCAACCCGAAGCGATCCGTTCTCAATCCGTTCTGCCAGGCGCACGATGTAAAAAATTTGTATGTCGTCGACGGCAGTTCTTTCGTAACCTTTCCTGAAAAGAATCCGACCCACACAATTATGGCGCTCGCGGTCAGGGCCGCGCGGTATATGTCCAAGGAGGCAAAAGGCCTCGACAGTACGAACTTATGAGAGCTTGACCGAGGCAAGCCCGATGAAGACCGTTTTCCCTCTCGCCGGCGCACTGGCGCTTAGTTCTGTCCTTTGGTCCATCGGCAGGCCGCCGGACATTCCGTTTCGCG
>JAFAQG010000481.1 GCA_019246575.1 Acidobacteriaceae bacterium | reverse complement strand
TCTTCAATCGCTGTATGGGCCGGGTCCACTGCCGATTGACTTCTCTCAGTTCGCGGAGGAGGCGGCGCGTGTGCAAATGAGCGGGTGCGAGCTCACGCACGTCAAAGGTACGCGGTTCAGCACCCGCACTCGTCAACGGCATCCGGTCGGAGGGTTCACAGGACGGGCGAGGTATGAGGGCGCACTCGCGCAATTCCTGCCTTACTTACGTGCCGCGACTTTCACCGGCGTCGGACGCCACGCCAGCTGGGGAAACGGCGAGCTGCGCATAATAGCTGCATGCTAGATCGCTATTTTTCCTTGTCAGGCTGAGCTAAAACGAGCGCCGATTCCGTATTGGTAAGTGAGGATCGACGCGATGCCAGTCAACAGGACGGTGGAGAGGTTAGGGGCACTGCGCCAGAAGCTTCGTGTGCGGACTGCGGCTGCGGCACTTGCCTGTCACAAACGGCTGCCGGAGCTGATTCTTGCGCTGGCATCGTCAGATATGTTCATCGCCGTGCTTTTCGCCCTGTGCCTCGACGTTCTAAAAGGATCGCCGGAGTTGCCTGCCTGACATTGCCAGTACCGTTTCTGAAGGGCAGTTCACGTTGGCGTTGCTGCAGATGCATTAGAATGCAATAGACCAGCAAGACAGAGCACGTTTGCACCGTCGGATCGGGCATCCGAAGACGGGAATCGCGCGAGGAGCATGTCTGAAGAAGCACAGTCCGTCAGTTCCGGACCGGTGATCGCTGCACAGGCGAGCCGCTGGGCGGACGTGAAGGCTATCTTCGAGCTCGCGGTCACACTTGACTCATCCGAGTGGTCATCCTTTCTCGATGTGCGTTGCGGGTCCGATGAAGATCTGCGGCGGGAAGTCGAATCGCTGCTCATTGCACACGCCAGCAGCTCTGGTTTTCTCGAAGAGCCGTTTGCATCCGTCAAGGGCTTGGCTGAGGTTGGCGAGCTTCCGGACCAACCGCAGGCGCCTGGCGTGGGCAGCCGTATCGGCGCCTACATTCTTGAACGCGAGATCGGGCGCGGCGGTATGGGAGCCGTGTACCTGGCAAACCGCGCCGACGACGAGTTCCAGAAGCGCGTAGCCCTCAAGCTGATTCGCGGCGAGAAGCAGAGCGATTCAGCGATCCTGCGATTCCGACGTGAACGGCAGATTCTCGCACGGCTCGAGCACGAGTATGTTGCTCGTCTGATCGATGGCGGCACGACTGAATCCGGGCTTCCGTACTACGTGATGGAGTACGTTGAGGGCGAAATACTCACGCGCTATTGCGACAGCCACGGGTTAAGCGCGCGTGAACGTCTCGAACTGTTCCTGAAGATCTGCTCGGCCGTGCAATATGCGCATGAGCGGAACATCGTCCATCGTGACTTAAAGCCCGGCAACATTCTCGTTAAGGAGAATGGGAGCCCCAAGCTGCTGGATTTCGGCATTGCCAAAATGATTCTGCCAGACGCTCGTGTCGTCCAAAAAGACGCGACGGTCGCCGGCTTTCGAATCCTGACGCCCGCGTATGCAAGTCCGGAGCAGATGCGTGGGGATGCGGCGACTGCGCGGAGCGATATTTATTCACTGGGCGTAATTCTTTACGAACTGCTGTGCGGTGAAAGGCCGAGTCTGCGGACAGTTCAGCAGAGTCCTTCAAGCGCCAACGAAAAAGACGCACATATCTCGCCGAGTTTACGGGCCATCATCTTCAATGCGATTCGCCTCGATCCGGACGAGCGGTACTCGTCGGTAGCAGCGCTTGCAGAGGACATCCAGCGCTATTTGCATGGTCTTCCGCCGAAGGCAGACTCTCCTGCGTCGCTCGAGCGAGAACCCGAACGAATCACGGTAGGCGTCCTGCCATTTCGCGAGTTGGGCCAAGATACGGCGGCGGATCCGTTTCTCCGGTCGGCGATCACGGACGCGCTGATCACCAGGTTGAGTAAAGTGGAGCGGCTTTCGGTGAGGCCGACGAGTGCGGTCCTGAAGTACGCGCACGGTAACGACCCTGTGCGAGCCGCGCGCGAATTGCGCGTGAAGTATTTGCTCGAGGGAACGTTCCACACGCACGGCGACCGCGTGCGGCTCAATGTGCAGCTGGTGTCTTCAGAAACGGGTCTGGCATTATGGGCGGCATCGTTTGAAGAACAGGCCACAGATCTGCTGCGCCTAGAGGATTCCATTTCCGAGCAGATGGCGTACGCTCTGATTCCTCACCTTACGGGCAAGGAGCGAAACAAGCTCAGCCGAGCGGGAACCGCCAGCGGCAAGGCTCATGCGGCGTACCTTCGTGGCCGATTCCATTGGAGCCGGAGCGCAGGGGAACCGGACGAACTGGCGAAAGCGCTGGTCTACTTCACGGAAGCGATTACGGAAGATCCGAACTATGCGCGCGCTCACGCGGGTATTGCGGATTACTATCTGCGGCTAGCCTTGTGGGGCGGCGTGCCACCGGCCGAGAGTTTTTCAGCCGCGATGAAGGCCGCGCAAACGGCGCTGAAGATCGACCCGACGCTCGCCGATGCCCATGGCTCGCTCGGATTCTGTTTGTGGGCGCATAACTGGGATTACGCCGGAGCGGAAAGAGAATTCCAGCTGGCGATTGCTCTTAACCCCGACTCGGCGAACGCGCATCACTGGTTTGGGTTGTTGAACTCGGCCCGTAACCGGCCGGAGCTCGCGTTGGCGAATTTGGAACGGGCGCGGAAAATCGATGCGAACTCACCCGTCATTGCGGCAGCGCTCGGTTTCGTATACCAGAATGCGCGTGAATACCCGCATGCACTGGAGCTGCTTCTGGAAGCTGCGCGAGAGCTACGAACATCCACAGTGATTCAAGAGATGCTGGCGTGGTGTTATCTCCAGCTGAACGACGTTCCGAAAGCACTCGAATGCGCGCGGCGCGCCGTAGAGTTAGGGGCGCGCAGCCCTGCAGCGCTGGCCGCTCTCGCTCGCGCCGAAGCAGCGGCGGGTAACCAGGACGCGGTTTGCAAGATTTGCGAAGAGCTTACTGGGATGCGCGAAAAACGCTACGTGTCCGGGTACGATCGTGCTTCGGCATATCTCGCGTGCGGAGATAAGCGCCGCGTCCTGGACTGCCTGGAAGAAGCGTTTCGCGATCGCGACTGGTGGATGGTGTGGATTGCAGTCGATCCTCGCTGGGACTCGTTGCGGGGCCATCCTCGATTCGCTCGCCTGGTTCGTGAGACGCAACCGAAGACGCCCGCTGAATCGAGTGCACAAGCGACCAGGCGCCGCGTTCAGAGGCGGGATTTCGTTGGCACGGCTGTGTTGCTCGTCAGCTGCCTTGTGGCAACCGTTGCGTGCATCCTCTTTTGGGCTAGCCAGAAGAGCGGCGCGATGCCCTTTTCGAGCGTGAAATTCTCGAAGGTGACGGGCAATGGCACTGCGCTGATGGCCGCGCTTTCACCCGATGGCAAGTACATCGTATACACGACCCATAGCGCCGGCTTCACACATTTCTGGAAGCGCGAGCTTGCGAACTCGTCGACATCGGTGCTTACTGAGCCCGTTCCCGGCGAGGTGAGTTATCTCGATTTCACACGTAACGGCACGGAGGTGGTGTTTGCGAACTCTGCCCCGCTCGAGAAATTCAACAGGCGCGTTTACAAAGTGCCACTCACCGGTGGCGCAGTGCAGCAGGTTCGAGGGGAATTTAGCGGTCCTGTAGGGGTATCGCGCGATGGCCATTGGGCGGCGACGGTTCGCGCAAACCGGGCGGCAAATCGTGACGAATTATGGATTGTAGATCTCGAACAGCGCGAAGGGAGGATGATTACGTCACGAGCGTACCCTGAGCGGCTGTCATGGGACGCGACGCCGGCGTGGTCGGCGGACGGGAAGTTAGTTGCATTCCCGGTGGAGGAGAGGGACCGGCAAGGATTTCTGATCGGGGTATATGTCATAAATGTCGAAACCGGGAAATTGCACCGCATTCCATCGCCGCGCTGGTTGTGGCTGGAACGTCTGGCGTGGGCGGGTCAAAAACCCGGGCTCGCGGTTGTCGCACGCGAGCAGGATTCCTCCGTTCAGCAGATCTGGTACGTTCCGTATCCGCAGGGCAGGGCAGTACGGTTGGCAAACGACATTGACAACTACGTGGGCGCGAGCTTCACGTCCGATGGGTCGCAGCTGGCGTCCGTTCAGGTGCGCACGCTGTCGAACATCTACGTCCTGCAGCCGGGGAACCTCAACACTCCCATTCAAGTGACTCCGGGGAGCGGCCGCTATTTCGACCTGTCGTGGACGCACGATGGCCGGCTCCTCTATGCGTCCGATTCGAACGGCTCCGCCGATATCTATGTAATGAATTCGGACGGTACCGCGCAAGGGCAGATCACGTCGGGCGGATTGAACTGGGCTCCCGTCTCATCACCGGATGGGAAGTACATCGCATTTCACAGCAATCGTAACGGGAATTGGAACATCTGGCGCGCAGACGCGGCCGGCGGCAACCAGATTCCCCTGACGAAAGGTCCGCACGACAGCAACTGGCCTCGGTTTACGGCGGACGGCAACAGCGTCGTGTACCATCAAGCGGATTTGAAGGGCTTCTGGTCGATTTGGAAGACACCCCTGAATGGTGGACCCGCTACACCGGTAACGCGCGTAATGACCATGCGTCCGGCGGTCTCGCCGCGTGATGACGCCATTGCGGCATGGTACAGCGAGACGGTAGAAAACCCCCACTGGAAGCTTGCCGTGTTCGGTCACGATGGGGGCACACCTGTGAAGGTGTTCAACCTTG
>JAFAQG010000319.1 GCA_019246575.1 Acidobacteriaceae bacterium | reverse complement strand
TGCTCCTGCAGGTCTGCCTCGCCTCGGCGAGATCGGAATCGATCCATCGGTCCTCTTATTCACCTTGGTCATTTCGATCATTGCAGGCCTCCTCTTTGGATTACTCCCCGTATTCAAATACGCTGGCGTGCGCCCTGGAACGGGTTTGCGCGACAGCAATCGCACCGTGAGCGCCGGGCGCGAACGTCATCGTGCGCGAAACATCCTGGTTATCGTTCAGATCGCGCTCGCGCTCGTACTGCTCATCACTTCCGGGTTGATGATTCGCACCTTCCAGGCTTTGCGTCGCGTCCAGCCAGGGTTTACACAACCCGAACGCGTGCTCACGATGCGCTTGTTTTTTCCGCAGGCACAAGTAAAGGAGCCGGAGCGCGCAACACGCTTGCAAAACGCCATTCTGGCTAAAATTGCAGAGATTCCGGGGGTGCAAGCCGCGAGTGCGACGAGTTCCGTCACCATGGACGGGCACGAAAGCGGCGATGTTCTGTTCATCCAGGATCATCCCATCGCAGAAGGCAAGATTCCGCCGGTGCGCCGGTTCAAGTTCGTTGCTCCCGGTTACTTTCATGCCGTGGGCCGGACCTTTGTTGCCGGTCGGGATCTGACTTGGACGGAAACTTATGGGCTTCGTCCCGTGGTTATCGTATCGGAGAATCTCGCCCGTGAGTACTGGCACGAACCTTCAGGCGCAATCGGCAAACACATCCGCGAAGGCATGAAGGATGAATGGCACGAGATTGTCGGAGTCGTAGCCAATGAATACGACGAAGGAGTCCAAACCAAGCCCGCTTCCGTCGTTTATTGGCCTCTGCTCATGAAAACTTTCTGGGGCAACGACCCTTATTGCACGCGCAATGTCACCTTTGTAATTCGCAGCCAGCGAACCGGCTCCGTAGCGTTCCTCGACGAGGTTCGGCATGCCGTTTGGTCTGTTAGCTCCAACTCTCCGCTCGCGGAAGTCCGAACTCTGGAGGAGATCTACAACAAGTCGATCGCGCGCACTTCATTTACACTCGTGATGCTGGCAATCGCGGGAGCGATGGCTCTCGTACTCGGCTTGGTCGGAATCTACGGAGTGATCTCGTATTCCGTATCGCAACGCACGCGCGAAATCGGCATCCGGATGGCGCTCGGTGCACACGCGCGACAGGTGAGCCAAATGTTCGTTCGCCACGGGTTGGTGCTTGCTGTAGTCGGAGTCGTTTGCGGCTTGGCGGTCGCCGCCGGTTTTACGCGGCTTATCTCCTCTATGCTTTTCTCGGTCAGCGCCGTCGACCCCTCGACGTATGCGCTCGCCTCCCTCGGGCTGGTTCTTGCCGCAATACTTGCCAGTTACATTCCCGCTCGCCGCGCAACAGTCATCAACCCGGTTGAGACCTTGCGGTCCGAGTGATCGCCTGATCGAGAGGCGCGTAGGCATACAATGCCTGCTGGATCATAATGTTTACCGCCACCAATAACCTGGTGCTTCCCGGCACTACCACCGGCTCCTTTCCGCGTCCACGATGGTTCGACGTAAGCATGTGGGGAAAGCCTCTCGACACGTGCATGCTCGACGTCCGCTTTCGCGAGAAGTTTCAGGATGCACTGGCAACTGTGATCAGCGATCAGGAACGCGCGGGTCTCGACGTCTTAACTCATGGCGATTTTCACCTCGATGAAGATATGGGGGGCCGGTCCTGGCACCACTACCCGCTGCAACGCTGGGCCGGTTTCGAAGGTGATTACCTGCAGCCCGAAGAGTCGACCGCTCCGTGGTTGCACTATCCGCCGGGCACACTGCTCAACGAGATCTACACCGGCTGGCGATGGCCTCACGTAGTCGGGAAAATCCAGAGCCGCCCCCTCGATTATCCGAAGATCTGGCGCATGGCTCAGGCGCGCACTCACAAGCCGCTCAAGTTCGGTACTTGTTGTTCGCAGGTAATGGCGCTGTTTCTCGACATCCATACGGATCAGTACACAGACAAGCGCCAGGTCATCTGGGATATGGCGGAAGCAATGAATAAAGAGTTACTCGCTCTCCGCGATGCCGGTTGCCGCTGCATTCAAATCGAAGAACCGACCTTCCACTTTATGGCGAACACGTTCGGCAAGGATCATTCAGAGGTCAAGTTCATGATCGACGCGTTCAACCGCGAGGTTCAGGGCCTGGATGACGTGGAACTCTGGATCCACACATGTTGGGGGAATCCCAATATGCAGCGAGTCATGGAAGACACGAGCTACGCAAATTCCATCGAGATCTATTTGGAGCGATGCCGGGGCGATGTGTGGACACTCGAAATGAAAGACCGCGGCCAAAAAGATCTCGATCTCTTCGCTCCCTTTCGAAACGATCTCAAAAAGAAAATTGCCATTGGAGCCGTAAGCCATCGCGTGCTCCAGGCCGACCGGCCCGAAGAAGTTGCCGAGCAAATTCGCAACGCGCTGAAGTACATTCCCGCCGAGCGCCTGATCGTTTCGAGCGACTGCGGCTTCGGACGTCAAGGCTGTAATCGCGAGATCGCCTTCTATAAAGCGAGCGCCATCGCGCAGGGCTGCAACATCGTGCGTCGCGAACTAGGTGTGCCTGAAAGTGTCGTTCCTGCTGCAGAACCGGCCACACAAACGGACATCGTTCCCGGCCGTTCTAAATAGATTGCGAGCGGGCAAGAGCAGGTTCAGCAGTTGCGGGCGATAAGGTCCGAGCTACACGCGCCTGCGAACGCTCAGGCTCATCCGGCGGGAGCTAAAAAAATAATCGACGAAGCGTGCCCCAAAACTGGACGTTAGCGAATGCTCGCTCAAGGTTTTGTCGCTTGTCTTCCAGAATCTGAGGGAGCGAGAGTGCCCCGTAGCTGTCTCGCACCGCTTGAAACACAACCGATTGTCGACCGGCGCAACACCGGCTAAAAGCAGTTTCGAAAGTCGGTTGGCGAGTGGATCGTACAGCTTCTGATAGAGCGTCCGCGGTGATACAGCAATGCTGCCGTTAACAGCGTGAGCAATGCTCCCCTCCACGACACGCCGTGTCGGAATAGCGGGCAACGTGAGAGCGATTCCCAAAAAGGCGAACAGGCTAGTCCCGTGCGAAAGCATAGGCCAAGCGAGCAAGGCGGCAGCCGTCACTGCCAATTCGCTCGTTGCGGGTTCGCCGCGGTATTCACACGGCCATCTTTCTGTGGCTGCGAACAAGCTACACTCTCCGTAGCGATGCTGCCATTTGCCCGTGCACGAAGTAAGCTATGAACCTGTCCGCGCTGTTTGATCTGTCGTTCAGGACGCGACGGGACGAAGTCGCGTTGGAGTTTCAGGATCAGACGTATACGTTCGGAGATCTCGATTCTAGAAGCAATCGCTGCGCGCAGCTTCTGATCCGGAACGGGTTCGAGCCCAAAGACAGGTTGTGCGTGTATCTGCCGAACTGCGTCGAGATGATCGACCTCTACCTGGCGTGCGTGAAGACCGGCGTCATTTTTGTGCCGATCAACATTCTGTATCGCCACCGGGAGATCGCTCATATTTTGCGCGATGCGGAGCCACGCGCGGTGGTATCGGACGAGCGGATGAATACGGATTTGCCGGTGTGGACGCGAGCGGATCTGGCAGAGCAAACGCAGCAGGCGCAGGATACTCGTCCCTCGGTGCACTTGGATGGCGATGCACCCGCTGGGATCATTTACACATCCGGGACGACGGGAACGTCGAAAGGCGCGGTGCTCACGCACAATAACTTCGCTACGAACGCGATCAATCTGCTGGCATGCTGGCAAATTACCGTCGCGGATCGTTTTCTTCTGGCGCTGCCGCTGTTCCATGTACATGGACTGGGGAACGGAATTCATTGCTGGCTGATGAGCGGCTGCCGTATGCGGCTTCTCGAGCGCTTTGCCCATCAGACCGCAGCACAGGAGTTCCTGGATTTCCGACCGACGCTGTTTTTTGGCGTGCCGACGATGTATGTGCGGCTCCTGGAGTTCGAGCATGCAACGGCGCAGACGATCGGATCGGCGATGCGCTTGTTTGTATCCGGCTCGGCTCCACTGCCGGCGAGCGTATTCGAAAATTTTCGGGAACGATTCGGGCACACGATTCTCGAACGGTACGGAATGAGCGAGACACTTATGAACTTGAGCAACCCGCTCATTGGCGAACGTCGCGCCGGGACTGTCGGAGTACCGCTGCCCGGAGTCTCCGTTCGGCTCTTGAATGAAGACGGTAATCCGGTTGGCGATTGGGAAACTGGAGAAGTCTATTTGCGTGGTTCGAATATTTTTGCCGGCTACTGGCGGCGGGACAACGAGACGCGGAAGGCGTTTGTGGACGGCTTCTTCCGGACAGGCGATCTGGCGACGCGTTCCGAGGACGGCTACTACACGCTCAGCGGGCGCAAGAGCGACTTGATCATCTCCGGCGGGTTTAACATCTACCCACGCGAAATTGAAGAATTCCTGCAAGAGCAGCCGGAGATTGCGGAGGCGGCAGTCATCGCCCGACGAGACGAACGCCGTGGCGAAGTGCCCATCGCTTTTATCGTGGCCAGAGCGTCGTTCGAGCCCGCAGCGATGGAACAACGTTGCCGTGAAAAGCTGGCGTCGTTTAAGGTTCCACGAAGATTTATCGTGATCGATAAGCTGCCGCGCAACGCCTTGGGAAAAATTCAAAAGCATTTGCTGGCTACTTACAATTGAATATGTCTGAAGAGGGCATCACGCGACGCCAGGCAACACAGTTGGTCGGTTTGGCTGCGGCGAACCAGGCGTTCGCGGCGGAGACACCTGATATCTGCCGCATGACGGCGGTCGAGATGGTGCGCCTGGTCCGCAAAAGAGCCTTGAGCGCACAAGAAATCCTGTCTGCGCACCTGAAGCAAATCGAGCGGCTGAATCCGAAGGTCAACGCGATCGTCACGTTGATCGCGGATCAGGCGATGGAGACGGCTCGGCGAGCCGACGAAGCGCAGGCGCGAGGAGCCGTACTGGGCCCGCTCCACGGACTGCCGATTGCGCATAAAGACCTGGTAGAGACCGCCGGCATTCGCACGACGTTTGGGTCGCCGATTTTCAAGGACTACGTGCCGGCGCACAGCGCCATTCTGGTGGAGCGCATCCAGCAGGCCGGCGCGATCAGTATCGGTAAGACAAACACTCCCGAGTTCGGCGCCGGGTCTCAAACGTTCAATCAAGTCTTCGGCGTCACGAAGAACCCTTACGATTTGAGCAAGACCTGCGGGGGCAGCAGCGGCGGCGCGGCAGTGAGCCTCGCGTGCGGCATGATCCCGATTGCAGACGGAAGCGATAGCGGCGGCTCGCTCAGAAATCCCGCGGCGTTCAGCAATGTAGTCGGTTTTCGCGTGGCTCCGGGGCGTATCGCAACGGCAGCAATAGGCGACGCCTGGTCGACGATTCCCGTTCATGGTCCGATGGCTCGAAATGTTTCCGATGCGGCGCTGCTGCTCAGCGTCATGGCGGGTCCCGACCCGCGATGTCCGATATCCATCACACAGCCGGGATCGCTTTTTGCAAGAAATCTGGAACGCAGCCTTAAAGGAACGCGTGTTGCATGGTTCAAGAGCTTCGGCGGGATTCCGTTCGATCGCCGAATTCTCGACACGGTGCATTCGAATCGCAAGATTTTCGAGAGCCTGGGCTGCATCGTGGAGGAGGCAGAGCCCGATTTGACAGGGGGCAATGAAGCATTCAACACACTTCGAGCATGGGGCTTCGCGACGAGTCAAGCCGAGAATGTTCGGGCGCATCGCGATTTGTTGAAGGACACCATTATATGGGAGTATGAACGCGGATCGAAGCTGACGGGCGCCGATATTGCGAAGGCGGAGACGCAGCATAGCGAGGTTTGGGAGCGGATGCGGCAGTTCATGACCCACTACGACTACTTCATTGTTCCGAGCACGCAGGTTCCTCCGTTCGATGTGACTCAGCCGTATGTGACCGAGATCAACGGGATCAAAATGAACAGCTACATCGAGTGGATGAAGTGCTGTTGGATGATTTCGATTGTGGAGAATCCGTCGATTTCCGTGCCGTGCGGCTTTACGCCCGAGGGTTTGCCGGTCGGTTTGCAGATTGTGGGCCGTCATCGCGATGAATGGAGCATTTTGCAGATGGCATACGCGTTCGAACAGGCAACGAAGTATGGCAACCGGAGACCCATGATTTAAAGCGAGGCCGGTGAGCGGCCCCGATGCTGTCTTTTAAGCCTGATCCTGTTTTTGGTTTTCGAGGATTTGGCGATTTTGGGTGCAGGTAGGGCAATCGCAGCCACCGCGTTCTTGCGAGCGCGGCAGGTTGCCGACGCCGGTGGGGCCCACGTGTCCATCTTCACGCAGCTTTTCGCGGTCGATGACGTCGAGCCAGGTGTCGACCTTCATGCGCTGCGTTCCAAAGCCGCCGTTTTTCCGCGCGACGGGATCGGAGATGCACCAATGATACTCTTCCGGAACGCCATGGACGAAGTTGAAGCGCCGATAGACGAGCTCCGGGGGCGGATACATGCGCTGACCGCGCTTGATCAACTGTTCATTCGACGGGTGGAGCGTGGTGACCGTCTTGCCATCCTGGACGGTGATCTCAATCCACTGATCGAGCACCGCGATCTTACGCATCTTTTTGGGATGGTATTGACCTTGGAACAGAGCCTGAGCGCGCGACTGCGGCGGCGGGGGTCCGGCGAGGCTTTGGCGCGCCTTTTCGACGGCTTCGTCCTTCTGCTTGCGTAGGGCGGCCAATTCGGCCCGCTCCTCCGCGGTATCGATGCCGTGTTTTTCCGCCTTTTCGATGTTTTTCTCGAAAGACTTTTCCTTTTTATGGAAGCGGCATTCGCTGTCGTTGACAACTTTGACAAGGTGTTGTGTTTCGCGATTGCGGTTGCTGCGGTAACTTTCTAATTCATTCATGGCGCGGGTGACGGAGCGCTCGGCGGCGGTTTTGTAGCGCAGAGCGAGTTGATAGAGTTTGTGGTCCTGGTCGGACCAATCGGGGAAGCGGCGGCCGGCGAGGCCGGCTTCGACTTCATCGAAGCGGCGCTCATTGCGCGCGAAGATCCATTTGGCGGTGATGATGCGCTCGACCATTTCGGCTTCGGCGCCGGACTCGGGCGCGTAGGCCAACATCCAGGTGTGATAGAGCGCGTCGTAGTCCTGCTGGCTCTCGCCGTCGATGATCAGGGTGTTGGCGGGGCAGCCGTGGGTGACGGCATTGAGGCGGTAGCCGTCTTTGCCGGCGGCGCTGCGCCGATTTTTCTTGCCGTGCGACGCCGAGGATTTGGAAAATTCTTCGAACGCAGCATCGGGCTGCAGATCGAGAGCTTCATCCTGGGCGGGGCTGTCGGACATTCGATTTCCTGGCTCGATGCTGGCACGGGAGGAATCGGGCGCGGGCGGAAAAATAGC
>JAFAQG010000607.1 GCA_019246575.1 Acidobacteriaceae bacterium | reverse complement strand
ACATCTCGATTTCGCTGAGATTCATCACGCGACCTCGGTCTCGCGCTCCTGATCGTGAACCGGCTCGGGATGCTGTTCCACGATTCGGCCCGAGTGAACATGTATGCGCCGCCACATTCGCGAGGCCCACATGCTAGAACGCATTCCGCGTTCGGCCCCCAGTAGTTGCAAATAACGCGAGTTCGTGTTTCGGCACAACTCGCCCGGCATCCCCTCTTCAGCGATTTGGCCGTTTTCGATGACCAGAACTCGGTCGAACTGCTGAGTCTCTTCAATGTCGTGTGTGATGCACAGCAAAGTTGAGCTGCGCCAGTACTCTCTCGCCCCGCGCAGAAGCTCGCGGCGCTGCTCGCGGTCCAGCCCGCGAAACGGCTCATCGAGGATGACAAGCCGAGCAGGCATGTGGAGCATAGCGCGGCCAAGCCGAACGCGCTGCCCTTCGCCCCCGGAAACTAGCGCTCCACCTTCGCCGAGTTTCGTCTGCAGGCCGTCCGGCATTGCCTCGACGACGCCCCGCAGAAACGCGGCATCGATGACGCGTCCGACTGCGGGCGCTTGCGGACCCGCTCCATACATGAGGTTCGCCAAACAAGAGCGATTCCAAAGTTGCACGGCGGGATCGACCCAGGCGATCGAACGGCGTACCTGGTCGCAATTCAGCGGGAAGCCATTCACGAGAACGCTTCCCGCGCATGGCTTAAACCAGCCAAGCAGTATGCCGACCAGGCTGGATTTGCCGGCTCCAGATGGCCCGACGATAGCGATGTGCTCGCCAGGGGCGACGTGAAGATTGATGCCGCTGAGAATCGTGTGCCCGGATGCCTGAACAGAGACTTGCTGGAACTCGAGTGAAGGCGCTCTATCAAACCGCTCGGCCGGTTTTTTCGGAGCAACCTCTTCTGGAGCTCCGAGGGGCTCTAAGAGCCGGAGTGTCAGATTCCGATAATGTGGATATTGCCGGGTTACGGCGGCGATCTCTTGTCCAAACAACGGCAGATTCAGCGCCCAGTACACGACCAGCAAAACGCTTCCGATGCCGGCTCCCTGAACAGAATGGCTGAAGATGAGCCACGCGACTAGCCCGAAGATCGCGGTAAGCTGCACGGCCTCCACGCCGACTACAGCTCTTTGCAGACGCAGCGCAGCACCGCCCCATTCGCCGAGCAGCTTTTCGTGCTCGCGCCGAAGACTGCGCTCAGCGCTGTGCGCCCGAATGGCGACGAGGCCGAGCATGGCGTCGAGATAGAACCGGGTAAGCGCCGCGGCATGGCTGCGCACCCGTAGATCGCGTTCGGTCAGAAGCGACTGCACCATGAGTGCAGGTAGAAGAGCGGCTGCGACGGCGAATAGAACTAGAGGTGTAGCCGCAGGCGCGAGCCATATGATCCCCGCGGCGGTCGCGCAGAGACCAAAACCCGCGCGCATGAGCTGGCGAGTGAGCTCCGGCAAATTTCGGAGACGATGCGCAACATGGCTTCGCTCAGCCATATCGGAAGTGAGGCGGCTTTGGAAATAGCTATCGCCAAGTTTTGGAATCTTCTTTAGGAATGCGAGCCGCAGGCGGTTTTCAATCTGGCGGCCCATCCTCAAAACACCGGACGAGATCGGTAATTCGAGCAGAAGCACAATGAGGCTGAACAATAACAGAGCTGTTATCGCTGCTGCGCGCTGAACAACGAGCTTCAAATCGGCGGTGACATCGAACAGGGTTCGAAACAGGAGCGCTTCGATTACGGTCGCGCCTGCCGCGAGTGCGAGCGCTGCCGTGATCGCGCCGGGCCTCCATAGTCCGCTTTCACGAATTATGCGGAACAGCTCGCGGCCGGGGCTGAGCGGGCGCTCGTTAACCGCAGCGGCTAACTCGGGAGTCAGGTTGTGCGCTTCGGCGGGAATCGCGCTACTCGAGGAGGCTCTTCTCGCGCGAATGCGGACAAGCACGGCGCCACGCAACATTACCTGCGCTTGCCCGTCCGTGTCTTCAGGGCCGGGGCGAACCGACCAATACGCATCAGGTATAAGGTCCGGTGTTTCCACCAAACGCGCGATCAAACGAGCGCTGTCGGAGCGTTTTAAACCTCTCGAAGCGATCAGTGACGCGACCAGCCGGGTCGCAGCGTCAAGCGCTCCCAGCAGTTGCCAGCGAGGTTGTTCAAGAGCTTGACTTAC
>JAFAQG010000595.1 GCA_019246575.1 Acidobacteriaceae bacterium | reverse complement strand
GATGGCAATGTCAACGCATGTACGCCCCAGTTCGGTAGCTCTGCAATGTGGCCTGCGAGGCGGCCCATCGTCATCGATTTCCGATGTGGCTTCCATGCGATCTTATCCTCAGGCACACGCTCCAGGATCTTGCGCGTGTTTGCCATTTCCTGCTCGAATTCGGCCAGTAATCCCTCGCTGATCTTCATCTCAGCGGATAGGATACCAACGGATCTTACATGGTGTTACGACATCTCGGGACCGTATTCTCCCGCTAGGAGACGTTGTTCCCTGCATGGCCATCGCGCTGCGCGCGCGAAGACTGCCGGCCTGGCCCTACATATTCCAGTTGGCGATCATTCATCACGCGAATGCACAGTCCTCTCCGCAGCGTGCTTCATTTATTGCGTCAGTAAGGAGAAGCCCGGCCGACAGTCATTGTCTCGACTTCCGGAATTGTGGGCAATCTATGTGATGCGCCGGATCCGGAGGCCCAAGACAATCAGTGGATAGCCAGAACTTACGGATATAATTCAGGGGCCCTCGGGCGTGAGCTCGAACCGGATCTCGGCGCGCACTACCAATTGTGCTAAATCCGCAATTTGGAAATGCATGCGTCTACGTGCGACGCGATTTGGCGACCATCGTTGGTTCTAGACTAAGATGACCATTGGTTCGTGCATGGACGTGGCCGACGAAGCAAACCGGCTGTACTTAGAAGACCTGCGTCTAGGCCAGCGATTTACCTCAGCGCCCTATCCGATGGAAGAAGGCCAAATAAAGCAATTTGCCGCGGAATTCGATCCTCAGCCGTTTCATCTCGACGCAGCCGCTGGGGAAGCGAGTGTGTTCAAAGGGCTCGTGGCAAGCGGATGGCATACTGCCGCTGTCGCGATGCGCCTGCTCGTCGGCGCGCTGCCGATTGGCAACGGTCTTATCGGCTATGGCGGAGAAATCGCCTGGCCCAAACCCACTCGCCCCGGCGACATCGTACACCTAGAAACCGAAATTGTCGAGATCACACCTTCAATCTCAAAGCCTGATCAAGGCATGGTCACAATTCAAAGCACCATGCGCAATCAGAGCCAAGAGGTTGTTTATGTTCTGACGGCGAAACTGCTCGTGCTCAGGCGCGGCAGTCGATGAGGGATTTAGCTTGCACGGTTTGCCGCTACTCGATTCGGAAGTTTCCAATTTGGCCTGACGAAGTGGCACGTGTAGCCATTTGGATATCGCTCCAAGTAATCCTGATGTTCGGGCTCCGCTTCCCAGAAGGCGCCAGCGCGCACAACTTCCGTCACAATCTTTCCTGGCCAAACCCCGGACGCTTCAATATCGCGAATGGTCTCTTCCGCTGTCCGCTTTTGCTGCTCGTTGGTGTAGAAGATCGCCGACCGGTAGCTAGTTCCTCGATCGTTGCCTTGACGATTCAACGTGGTTGGGTCGTGGATCTGGAAGTAGAATTCCAGCAGCTCCCGATAACTGAGTTTTTGCGGATTGAAAATAATTTCGATCGCCTCGGCATGCGTTCCGTGATTGCGGTACGTTGCATTCGGGACATCACCGCCGGTGTAGCCCACACGTGTGGAAATCACGCCCGGGTAGCGGCGCAGCAGTTGCTGCATTCCCCAGAAGCACCCACCGGCAAGAATGGCAGTTTCACTTGACATATTGCTTCTCGATCCCATTGTGCAATGTTTCGAACTGGCCAGGGCGCAGCGGATGCCAAATTTGTGCATCCTCACAGCCGGATGCGTTCTGTGCCGCGCACAATTACGCGCCGCATCTCCTGGTCCGGCACTACGCGCGCCAAAAATTCTCGAGGCGTGTCGAGTCCATGCTCGGGGATGATATTCAATGTCCGTAAGTTGTCATCCCATTCGCAGCGTATTTGGGTGAAATCGCCTTTCTCGAAGTTGTAAGTGAGCCCATCGTCTTCGTACAGTACAAAACGTCCATTCGCGCCAGGATAGATCCTGAGCTGAATGGGTTCATTCGACGGCTCGGCTGTATGCTGTTTCAGCGGCCCAAATGGAATGATGGCACCCGCGCGAACGAATAGTGGAATCGTTTCTAGATCGACGTCACGAACGATTTCCCGTCCGCCCCGCAGGCCGGCTTCGTCCCAGAAGTCGTACCATTGCCCTCGTGGCAGATAGAGCGACTTGGTTTTCGCTCCTTTGGCCACCACGGGCGCGACCAGTATGTCACGCCCCCATAGATACTCATCGCCGCGGCACACTGCGTTCGGATCGTCGGCGTAATGGATCCACAAGGAGCGCATGATGGGGAGTCCGGTCTCGTGGGTCTCGCGAACGAGCGAGTAGAGATAAGGCATCAAACGATACCGCAGTTCGAGATACTTGCGACAGATGGGCTCGACAGCGGCATTATGCAGCTCACTTTCATCCGGGTTGGCGGACCCCGATCCGCTCAACTCGCTGGGGCCTAACTCGCCGGTGTTCCATTGCCACGGCAGCCGCAATTTCCAACTCCGTCCATGTGACCGGAACAGCGGACAAAACGCGTTGAATTGGAACCAGCGAACGTACAACTCGCCCGTCAGTTCCTTTGTCGGGATGAATCCCCCGGTATCTGTGCCCCAGAACGGCAACCCGCTCAGACCGGTGTTGATAGCGACCGGAACCTGAACGCGCAGTGTTTCCCATCTCGAACTGATGTCGCCCGACCACAAAAAAGCACCAAAGCGCTGCGAGCCTGCGGCACCATTGCGGTGTAACGCGAAGGGTCGCAGATTCGGACGGTCCAGCAAAGGCCCCTCGTAATACAGACGATCGCGGCACAGCCGCGACTTCACATCCAGTTGATCGCCTTCGTCCGGCCACCAACCATCCACTCCCTTCGCGAACACTGGTTCGTGCATCTTCCAGTAGCAACTCGCTTCTTCGCTGTCACCAGGGATTGTGCAGGCATGGCGCACGGATCCGCGCAGTACGGGCTCGCGAAACACGGTATGAAGCACAACTCGAAAATGTTCTTTGTGCAGCTGCGAAATTATGTTTTCCGGATCGGGGAAGACGCTGGCGTTGAATGTGAACGAACCATGCCCCGTATTCCATCCCGAGGGGCAAAATCCTGTGCCGAGATAAATCAACACATCGCAGGGCAGGCGCTTTTCCCGGAACGCCCGTGCGATAGCCAGCACTTCTTCTCGGCTTGCGAGCGTGCGATGGGATTGTTGATATCCGAGAGACCACAGCGGCGGCATCGCCGGAAGCCCAGTCAATTGAGCGTATTCACGTAAGATGACCGCGGGATCACGACTTACAATTACAAACAGATCGAGCGGGAAAGTTGGAAAGTTCTGATTTGCTACAAATCTGCATTCATCTTTACGCCTGAAGTCGAAGCTGCCTTGCGGCTGATTGAAAAACAGAGCCCATCCGTCCGTTCCGATTACGAACGGCACAGGAACACGTGCCCCGAAGGTTCGTTGCGCCTGCCCGATCTGGCCGTTCCGCATGTCATCGTTCGAGCCACGACGGTCAAACTGCTCACCGCCTTCCCCCAGCCCGAGAATGGGTCCCGCAGCCGGCCCAAATGTAACCGCACCGGTCGTACTGTCAATCTCAAGCCGCTGCGCTACGCGGCCCTGCCCGTCCTTCATTTCCAGGACAAGCGGATGCAACTGAACCGCAATTTTCACCCCACCGAAGCTTAGCTCCCGCCCGGACCGAACCTGCTGCAACTCCTTACCTTGGATCGCGGCAATACCAGGCAACAGGCAGCCGTTATCAGGGATGGCCGTATCGAGGTTCCCGACTATGATCCTGAGCGTTGTCGGGCTGATGCTCACAATGCGAACCGAAGGGCTCTGCTGTTTCGAAGCGGCGCCCGCAATGCTGCCGCCCAGCAGAAAAATCGCATCTCGGCGTCGTATGCCGCCGGACATCAGAACTCGATCCGAACCTTGCCTTGAAACACGCGTGGCGAGTCAGCGGCGGTTGAATGCCCGAAAACGGTGTTACTCAAATCCGTGACGGGGTTATTCAGATTTACACGGTTGAAGGCATTGAATGCGTCCATGCGAACCTGCAAAGACAGTTTCTCAGTTACTCGGAATATTTTTGCAAGCGAAAGGTCCGTCTCCGCAAACCCCGGGCCACGAAATACGTTTCGACCCAGATTCCCGTCGGTTCCACGAACAGGCGCGGGAAATTCGGCAGCAGTGAAAATCCCTGTCAGATAGTCGGATCGGCTCCATCCGCTGCGCTGAACCGATGCTGCCGGTGCGTTCGGCCGGTCTAATCCGCTTCCGTCTGCATTGTAGTCACCTGTCGGATACGCGGCGCCATTGGTAATGTTGATCGGCATTCCCGTCTGCAAGATCGTTGTTCCACTGAGCTGCCATCCACCAATGGCGCGGCCAGCCCAACTCTTGCTCGAGCGGAAGAATGGCAATCTCCAGATGCCGACGAGGCTGAGTTGCTGTTGAACATCGAAGCTGGCCACCGAGCGATCAATCCGGTGATTGTTCGCGTCCATGAAATTAGTCGAGATGGAGCCGTTATCGATCTCGCCGATGGATTTACCGAATGTGTAAGCACCCTGAATCAGAAACCCGTTCTGAAATTCCCGCCGGATTCGAAGGTTTCCACCGTGATAAATGGAGTTCGTTCCCGATTCCACAATTCGGATCTGCCCAAAGCTGGGGTTGATTCCGTGAAAGATGCCATTAGTAAGAAGATCGCCCGCGAACCGGTTTTCATCATAGGTATCGAGCAGGTGATGGCCCGCCGAACCGGAATAATTGATCTCCACCAACACGTGCCCGGGCAGCTCACGCTGGATCCCGAAAAACCAGCTATGCGCGTACGGAATGCTTAGGTTCTGATTCACTGCCGCAACCGTCACGCGCGCCCCGGGGATTCCGTTTCTGCTGTCAAGTCCGACGCGAAGCGCAGGATCCACGGGATAACCGAAATAAGCCTTCGACGGGTCGCCTAACGAGTAGGTGAACGAAGTACCGAATTGCGGACCGAGCGTTGCCGAGCCTACAAACGGCGGATTAGAGCCGTACCCACCGATCCTCAAAGAGAAAATGTGATCGTACGAAATACCGTAACCGCCTCGGATACTGGTGTGCCCTTTCTTTGTTGGGTCCCACGCGAATCCGAAACGCGGCGCCAGATTGCCCGGAGGCACATTATAGAAGCGCGGCACAACCTGCACGCCGGCATTCGCAAGCCGCTGGGTGAACGTGCTGCCCGGCCCGTAGACGAGATTTGTGCTTCTTCCAGTGCTGTCCGTCATTGGTCCGAAATATTCGTCGCGCAGACCTAAAGTAAGCGTCAGATTTCGAGTTAGTTTCCAATCGTCGTTAAAGAACAGCGCATACGAGCGATTTCGAAGGCCGACGTATACCGTCGCAGGAGTTCCTGTCGCCGGATCGACAGATCGAGTCATCGATATCGCCTGATCGTTTGCAAAATTCAAAATACTAAAGAAACTGTAACTCGGAATGAA
>JAFAQG010000592.1 GCA_019246575.1 Acidobacteriaceae bacterium | reverse complement strand
GCTCAACACCGATTTTCCCAGCTCCGGCAACTCGCCACCAAGGTCTTCGATGTCGACGAGGCGGTTCGGGTTTTGCCGGGATCCACCAACGCTCGCCAACAGCTGGTGTCTGCCTCGCTTCAATACCTGGAGGGTCTCGCCTCCGACGCCCGGGGCGACCTGGATTTGGACGAGGAAATCGGCGAGGGTTACTTGCGTGTGGCTCGTGTGCAAGGTGTGCCCAATGAGCTAAACCTTGGGCAGTACGCAGAGGCGGACGCGAACCTAAAGAAAGCAGATGCGTTCAACCAAGCCGTACTCGGCGCCCGTCCGCGAAAGAGAAGCGCCTTGCTTCGTTCGGCCGTCATTGCGCAGGACCGCATGATTCTGGCCCAGGAAGAGCACCGGCGCGAAGAGGCTTTGGCCGAAACTCGAAAAGCCGCGGCAGGGCTGGATGCCTTCTTGCAGTTGGCGGGTTCGACAGAGTACGAACGCTTAGAAGCCGCCATGATTTACAGCAACTTGGCGCTAGCCCAGGTCAATCTGCATCTCTACCCTGATGCCATCGCTTACGCGCGGCGTGCTGTGGACCTTGCTCGGCCAGTGCCGTCCGATCACGGCCTTCTGGCCGGTGCCTATAGCGTGCTCGCGAATGCGCTTCGTTATCAGGGCGACTTAGAAGGCGCACTCCAGGCCATCGAGCAGGCCCGGAAGGTAGCTGAGCAGGCCGTCTATCCTACCGAGACCGCACGCTTGATGAACCTCTTCGGCATTTTCTTGCGCGAAGGCCTCATCCTCGGAGAAGTAGAGGCGCCCAATTTGAACCGGCCCGTGGAAGCGATCGAATCCCTCCGGAAAGCGTTCGATATGGCGGAGGCTGCGGCGCGCAAGGATCAGGTGGACGCCATGAGCCGGAGCCGCGTTGCAAACGCCGGGAATCCCCTCGGCAACATCTTGCGTAATCGAGAGCCCGATAAGGCTCTTGTCGTGTACGAGCTCTCGATCCGGCGGCTCAGCGAAATTCGAAATCAGACGGCGGCACGGCGCGATCAGGCAATGCTGCTGGCGAACTCCTCCTACGCGTTGCGCGCTCTTCGCCGAAACCAGGAAGCCAAAAAGCGCATTTATGCTGCCTTGGAGATTCTCAAAGAAACGAAGGACTACCCAGCTCAGCGGATCGCCTTGTCCAGTCAGGTATTCAATGTCGTTCGCGCCGAGGCCGATTACGAAGCGGAGTTTGGCGACGTCGAACACGCCCGTCAAATCTACGAACAACTGCTCGCCGAAGTAACCGCAGCAAAGCCCGAGTTTTTGAACGATCTGCGCGATGCGCCTAAAATCTCGGAGCTGTACAGCGCACTGGAGACGCTATACCGGCGTACCGGCGATATTGAAAACGCAGAGAGCATGAAAGCGCGGCGACTCGACCTCTGGCGTCATTGGGACCAAAAACTTCCGAATAATGCGTTTGTACTCCGGCAACTCGCGTTAACGCGGCATGCCGTTCTCTGACCTCGCGCTCTCTAGGCGGATGGAGCGCGCCGGTGCCGGAGTTTGACAACTTGAACATATTTATCCGCGAGATTCAACCTTCCGATGGTCCATGGGTGCGCGCTTTTCTGTTAGATCAGGCTCGCTCTGCCCAGGTAGTTACGCGTGGCATCATCCACAATGCAGACGAGCTCCCGGGTTTTATCGGCTTATATGAAGGCGAGCCGAGAGGCCTTCTGACGTATTCTCATAGCAACAACGACCTCGAGGTCGTGACGTTACATGCGGCCGTTCGCGGAGTGGGCCTTGGCTCACGCCTTCTCAGGGCTGCAAAGCAGCGCGCGTACGATCTCGGATGCCGACGGATGTGGCTCATCACTACCAACGATAACGAGCCGGCCATCTCCTTTTACAAAAAGGAGGGAATGCACATTGCAGCGATTCACCGCGGCGCCATTGCTGAATCGCGCAAACTAAAACCACAAATCGGATACTTCGGTGTAGGTGGGCGCGCTATCGAGGACGAGATCGAACTCCAGATCCTTCTAACGGAGTATGGCCAATAGACAGGTGCGCACGGCTTTCAGCCCTGCGCGTGAATAAATTGACGACCCGCTTTCCGCAACTACTCTAAATCCGCCGGCGGCCGTAGCAACCGCACGGGCAGCTGGGTCGTGCGGCGTCCGCGCGCGATCGTGAGCGTAATTGTGTCGCCCACATGTTTATGCGAATAGGCTCGCACCAGTGCATCTTCGCGTTCGACTCGCTCTCCATCGATCGCAACGATCAGGTCGCCTCCCACGCCCAACTCCGAATTACCGACGATTACCACCTCGCGCGCCCCACGCACGCCGGCTGCTTCTTCCGAAGATCCCGGCGCAACCGTCTGCACAAGCAGGCCGCCTCGCGCGGGCAGATCGAGAGCCTCAGCCACGTCCCCCGCAACATAAACAGTCGTCACGCCGACGCGCGGTCGCTCCGTGATCCGTCCGGCTTGGTAATCGCTCAGCAGCGCCTTTGCGCGGTTAATGGGAAGCGCGAACCCGATGCCGAGGTTCGTCTCGCCAAGAATCGCCGTGTTGATCCCAATCACGTTTCCACCGGAATCGAGCAGCGGCCCGCCACTGTTTCCTCCATTAATCGCCGCATCCGTTTGAATCATGCCTTCCAGCCGCGTCCTGCCCTCACCCTGAATGGCTCGGCCGATCGAACTCACCACTCCGGCCGTCAACGTCCCTTCCAAACCGAACGGATCTCCGATTGCCAGCACCTTCTGGCCAACTTGCAGACGATCGGAATCGCCGAGCCGCAAAGAAGGTAATCTTCGCTTCGGGTCGATTTTCACCAATGCAAGATCATCGGAGCGGTCCGTATCCAGCGCGCGGGCAACGTACTCGCTCTGATCCGAAAGCCTCACCCGGATGCGGCTGCTGCCGGAGATCACGTGAAAGTTCGTCAGGATGAATCCGTCCTCATTCACGAGAAAGCCGGAACCTAGACTCTGGGAAGCTACCGGCTGAAAGAAAAAATCGCGCCGCACCGTTGTACTTGTGATGTACACTGTCGCGAGCCTCGCCGCCTTATAGATTTCGATGTTGTTCTGCTCGTCCGCTTGCAGCCCGGCCCCATGCACCGATATCGGATCCGACCACTTCAGTCCTGCGCGAAACAGCGGGTTTGCGAGTGTCCGTACATTCCAGTTGGCGCGCGATGTCAACCAAACGAAACCGAAGCTAATGACCAGAGCCCAAAGAACCGTTCGGAATCTCATTCGCTTTGCGCCGCGGCGGCTAGCCGCTTCAAATCGGAATACACGTCCAGTACTTGACGCACCGTCTCCTGTTTCGTCCCGCCGGTTTCGATGACGTAATCCGCGTATTTCTGCTTTTCCTTAAGCGGAAGCTGTTTGGCCAGCCGTGCCAACACCTCTTCACGGGTTGCGTGGTTCCGTTTCATGGCCCGTGCAACCTGAGTCTCTTCGTCACAGGCCGTCAGAATCAAACGGTCGTAGGCTGAGTATCGTCCAGTCTCTATCAGAATAGCGGCCTCGTAAACAGAGATCGCGCTACAATTTTCAGCTTCGATGCGGCGCATCATCTGCTCTTCTAAACGCGCGACCGCCGGATGTACGAAACGGCTTAGCTTTTCGAGTAGCTCCGGCTTTTCGAACACAATCGCGGCGAGCGCCTTGCGATCAATCGTCCCGTCTTCTTTTAAGATGCCGCTGCCAAACGCACTGACGGTTGGCCCGTATGCTTCGCCGCCGGGCTCGAGCACTGCGTGGCCAAGTTCGTCGGCGCGAATTACATGACATCCCAGCCGCTCGAGCTCGGAAGCGACAAACGACTTCCCTGTCGCGTAACCTCCAGTCAGCCCGACCCTGAGCATTCAAGATGTTCTTCCGCGAGCCGCACCGTATTCGCCATCAACATCGCAATTGTCAACGGCCCGACCCCGCCCGGCACTGGCGTATAAGCCGACGGGATCTCGTGTAATGCTTTTGGCTCCACATCTCCGACCAGCGTTCTGCCGTTCTTGTAAAACGCGGCTAGCCGCGCTTCATTGTGACCGATCAGACGTTTGGCTTCGGCTTCATCCGTGATACGGTTCATCCCGACATCGATCACCACAACGCCGGGGCGAATGTGGTTCGCAGTGATTAGCCCGGCTTTGCCGGCCGCGACAATCAAGATCTCTGCGCGGCGGCACTCTCGGGCGAGATCCCGTGTTCGGGAATGGCAAATCGTCACCGTCGCGTTTTCGTGTAGCAGCATCAGCGACATCGGCTTCCCAACAATGTCGCTGCGCCCGACAACCACGGCGTGCGAGCCGGAAATACGAATGCCGCACCGCTTCAGCAGTTCCACTATCCCTGCCGGCGTGCATGCCCGCGGTGCAGGACGATTCGCCACCAGGCAGCCGACGTTAAACGGATGAAAACCATCGGCGTCCTTGCCCGGTCTGACCGCAACCAGAATCTGGTTATGATCCACATGCTCTGGAAGCGGCGATTGCACGAGTATGCCATCGATTCTTGGATCGTCGTTCAGGCGCTCAATCGTCGCGAAGAGCTCCTCTGTCGTGATCGATGCCGCTGGCGTGATATCGACGCTCTCGATACCGAGTTCGCGGCACGTCTTGATCTTGTTTCGAACGTAAATCTGCGAAGCCGGGTCGTCGCCTACCAGAACAACGGCGAGCGCGGGCGTACGCTGTCTCGACTTCAGCCGTTCGATCCGGGGCCGCAGTTCATCCAGAATCTCCTCGCTGATTTTCTTTCCATCCAGAACGACCCCGCTCATGCACCCGTGAGGATAACAAAGCAATGGCGTTTGCGATTGCAACCAATATTCCCCGCTACGCTACCCTTCGAATAGAACTGTTCGTAATGTCCAAAACACTCTTCTACCTGGTTCCTTTCCTGTTTTCGATCGGAACTCTCGTCCGCGGAGCTGAAAATCCCGAAGACTTCAGGCTAGAGATCACCGGTGCAGCATGGGTATTGAATCCCTCGGGTGCAATTCAATCCAGCGGTACGCCCGTTGACCTCGTGAAAGACCTGAATGTTCAGCAGCAGCAACCCACTTTCTACGGCAAGTTGGTGTTCAAGCCTGGCCGGAAACACCGCATCGTCATAGAAGGCACGCCGTTTCGTCTCAGCGGCCTCAACACCGTCAGCCGCACCGTCACCTACCGCGGTCAAATCTTTACCGTTAATCAGACCTTGAAATCATCGGCCGATCTCGATTACGTTTTCGGCGGTTACCAGTACGATGTAATCAGCGGCGAGGCGGGCCATCTTGGGTTTTCCGTCGGCGCCGCGTACCTGGGCGCAACGGGCGTTATTCAATCCGTTCAAACTCAGACTATCGCGACAAAATCGCTCACACTCGGATTGCCCCTTGCCGGCACGGAGTTCCGGGCGTTTCCTGTGCCGGGTCATCGCTGGATTGATATCAATGGCGGGATCCGAGGCATGGCCCTTGGCAGCTACGGCAATTACCTCGAGGCTTCCGGGAATGGCGGCGTTTGGGTCCGACACATCGGCCTGGAAGCAGGGTATCGCGCGGTGAACGCCAACATACACGATACGAGTAGCGCCGGCAGCGGCGTAGCGGTGCACCTCAAGGGCCCGATCTTCTCAGCTATGTGGAAATGGTAGGGCCGCAGCGGTGTTGCTCGCTATCATGCCCCAAAAGAAAACGCGCGCGGTCCGGCGGATAACCCGGTTCGCGCGCGATCGCAAATGACCGCAAAACAGCTACGCGGTTCTGTGCTTCTTGGCTTTATGACGCTTGACTTTGTGCGGCTTCGGGTGCGTGGTCGCATTCAGATTGAAGGAAGCGTGCGGGTTAACGGAAGCCGGAACTGCTGTCGGCAACAGCGCAGCAACAGCGAGGATTGCAAACGAAAGCTTCATATCGGGTACCTCACGTAAGTAGTCAGTTGCCGTCCGAGTAATTCTCCGGAAAACTGCCGCTCAGTACCGGTAGTGATCCGCCTTGTACGGTCCTTCAAGCGGCACGCCCAGATACTCAGCTTGATTCGGCGTCAGCGTTGTTAGCTTCACGCCGATTTTCTCGAGGTGCAGCCGCGCCACCTCTTCGTCCAACCTCTTGGGCAACGTGTACACCCCAACCTTGTACGTGTCGCGATTCTTCCAAAGGTCGATCTGCGCGAGCGTCTGGTTCGAGAAACTGTTGCTCATCACAAAGCTCGGATGCCCCGTCGCACATCCGAGGTTCACCAGCCGCCCTTCCGCTAACAGAAAGATGCTGTGGCCGGCCGGAAACGTGTACATGTCCACCTGCGGCTTGATATTCGTGTGCTTTACGCCTTTCTCCGTCTTCAGCCGGTCCACTTGAATCTCGTTATCGAAGTGGCCGATATTGCACACAATCGCCTGATCTTTCATGTACTGCATGTGCTCGAGCGTGATGATGTCCACATTCCCGGTGCACGTCACGTATATATCGCCGCGCCCGAGCGTGTCTTCGACGGTCGTGACTTCGAAGCCTTCCATCGCCGCTTGCAGCGCATTGATCGGGTCGATCTCGGTAACAATGACGCGAGCCCCCATACCTCGCAGCGAATGCGCCGAGCCTTTTCCGACATCGCCGTACCCGCAAATCACCGCCACTTTGCCCGCCATCATCACGTCTGTCGCGCGCTTAATGCCGTCGGCCAGCGATTCGCGGCAGCCATAGAGATTGTCGAACTTCGATTTCGTAACCGAATCGTTCACGTTGATAGCAGGAACCAGCAGCTTACCCGCTTCCTGCATTTTGTAAAGCCTGTGAACGCCCGTCGTTGTTTCTTCCGACACACCGCGCCACTCTTTTGCAATCGCGTGCCAGCGCTTCGGATCCTGCTTGTGTATCTGCTTTAGAAGATTCTTGATGACCGTCTCTTCATGGCTTGAAGACAGCGTCTCTATCCAGTCGCTGCCGTCTTCCAGCTCATAGCCCTTGTGGATCAGTAGCGTGGCGTCGCCGCCATCGTCCACGATCAGAGTCGGACCTTTGCCATCCGCATGGCTCAAGGCCTGGTACGTGCACCACCAGTAGTCTTCGAGCGACTCACCTTTCCAGGCGAACACCGGAATACCGGCAGCGGCGATGGCGGCCGCCGCGTGGTCCTGAGTCGAGAAAATGTTGCAGCTCGCCCAACGCACCTCGGCCCCAAGCTCGACCAGTGTTTCGATCAACACCGCCGTCTGAATGGTCATGTGCAGCGAGCCTGTAATCCGCGCGCCTGAAAGCGGCTTCTCCCGCGCATATTTCTCGCGAATCGCCATTAAACCGGGCATCTCATGCTCGGCAACAGAGATCTCTTTTCGGCCCCAATCGGCCAGACTCATATCCGCGACCTTAAATTCTGTCGCGGTGCGATTTAGTGTCGTAGCACCCATGTAACTGTTATTATTGCTTACTTACCCCTAAACAACCGTAGTGGGCAGAGTTAGGCGAATTTCACAACTCTCGATCTGCGTTCCCCGATGCAAGCCCTATACGCGCCTATGATGGTACTTGCGCCTCGTCTCGTGCTCGCTTCTTTGTGCGATTTGCACCCTTACTGCAGCCTCTGACCAGTCGACGCAACCGATCAGAATCGCCGTGGATCTCCGCGACGCTCCCCGCCAGTTCATGCACGCGGAACTGACCTTTCCCGTACATCCCGGACCGCTAACGCTTTTCTACCCGCAGTGGATACCGGGCGAGCACGGTCCCACCGGCCCTGTCGACAACCTGGCCGGTCTCGTTTTTAGCGCGAGCGGACAGACCCTCCCC
>JAFAQG010000591.1 GCA_019246575.1 Acidobacteriaceae bacterium | reverse complement strand
GACGCTGGTGTCGTGTGGCAGAAGACTTATGGTCCCTACATGATTTACGGCAAGGCGGGAACAGATCATGCGTATCAGTGGCAGGATGCCCAGACGCAAGGCGCGCAGGAAGTGGCGGCCTGGCCCTATTCATGGGTGCCAGTCAGTGAAGACCTTTATCCTCGCGATCGCGGCGCGATCTCCGGCCAACTCTGCATTCCCGGCCAGTCGGCGGCGAACGCGGAGATTATCGTCGCGGACGCGGGCCTCGACTGGATTTTCCAAGGCGCAAATAACTATATCTATTCGATTTCAAGCGGATGAGAACGGGAATTTCTTGATTACGAAACTGCGGCCCCATACCTACAGCATCTACGCGTATGTGCCGGGAATTCTCGGACAGATGGAAATCGATAATGTGACCGTCTCGCCGGATAGCACTACGGATCTCGGCACCATAACTTGGAATCCGGCGCACCAGGAACAACTCTTGTTTCAAGTGGGCACTCCGGACCGCTCCGCCGGTGAATTCCGGTTTGGCAATCTGCCACGACAGTTTGGCTTGTGGTGGCGATATTACGACGAAGTAGGTTCTGCGGACCTGAATTACAACGTAGGCTCGAGCACTCCGGAGGACTGGTACTACGCGCAACCCGTCATTGCTGCGCCGGACGGAACTTTTGTCGCACCGCGTTGGAACATAAATTTTGATGTTAGTGAGATTGCACCCGGTCCGGCAACGCTCACCGTTGCTCTCGCCGGCGCCTCGGGAAGCGGGGTATTCCACGTCTACGTCAACGGAACCGATATTTCACCTGATAGTTATCACGGGATTTATACGATCAACGACACGGCGCTATATCGGGATGCCGTCAAAACAGGCCAATATCAAACCTATGCGCTCCCATTCGATCCCAGCCTGCTGCAGGTGGGCTCGAATACGGTGTCGATCACGGTGCGCAAAACCGGCTCGAGTACCTGGACCGGGACTCGCCCCGTCCTTCCCGCCTACGGCCTCATGTACGATTGCGTTCAGCTCGAAGCCGGTCAGCAGGTCCCGGAGAGCCTGGGTTACAACATCTCAGTCGCGCCGATTTCGAAGACGATCACTGGGCAAAAAAAGACAACATACACGCCCTTGCCCGTCCGGAAGGCGTCACCGAGACGATGAAAGTTCACGGCGGTGTGTTTGGGTTCCTTTCGCGAAAGCGCTCCCAAGTCTGATAGGCTGCCCAACAATGGCCGGTGTTCTGCTCATGTGTTTTGCGATGCTGAACGCGGCCTTGCCGCAGAATCCGGTCCCTACGTTTGGAACAACAGTCGTAGGCTCATCCGGGTTGCGCGGCAACATCTACGACCTGAAGCCCGGCACGGATCATCTTCCGAATTTTAAGAAATTGAAGCCACTGGGTACCATCTACACGACATCGCTCAATATCCCTCCGCAGCCGTTCACACTTGGCTTCCCTGGCGTAACACAACGATTCGAATGGTTCGCCATAGACTACTCCGGAAGGATCTGGATAGATTCTCCCGGCGCGTATAAATTCGCGTTAACGTCCGACGACGGTTCGAAGTTCTACATTGATCACCGCACGATAATCGACAACGACGGCATACATCCACCCGAAACGGTAATCAAGACCGTTACCCTGAAGACCGGAGTCCATGAAATTCGCGTTTCGTATTTTCAAGGTCCTCGCTATCAGGTTGCACTGATGCTGTACGTTTCGAGGCCGGGCGACACAACATTTCGTGCTTTCGATACCAACGATTTCAAACCTCCGCCCGACGCCGACTTGACGGACCTCGAGCGCAACAGTGCGCATGCGAAGCACTAGTCCAGATCGCGGCGCGTATGGCCGCGGGAATAACTGCGGAAACCCCTGAAAACACGATTTCAATGATAAACTTGTGGCCAAAATGGCATATGACGTCGTTGTAATCGGCAGCGGTCCGGGCGGATATTCGGCGGCGGTTCGCGCTGGACAATATGGCCTAAAAACCGCGCTTGTAGAGAGGCAACCACGGCTCGGCGGAACGTGCCTTCTTGTTGGCTGTATTCCGACGAAAGCGCTTCTCCATACGGCGGACGTCTGGGATTATTTTAAGCATCCGGATTCCCAGGGTATTCAGTGCAAAGATCCGCAATTGAATTATCCTCAGGTGCTTGATCGAAAGAACAAAATCGTAACGAAGCATTCGAAGGGCATCGAGTTCTTGATGCGGAAGAACAAGGTCGATGTCATCAAAGGGCAGGCGCGACTCCTCGGCCACAGCCGCATTGAGATCGCGGGCAATCAGGGTAGGCAGACGGTCGAGGCCAAGAACATCGTTCTCGCAACGGGTTCCGAAGCCCGTATGCTGCCCGGTCTCGAACCTGACCCGAATCTCATCCTGACGAACGTTGAGATACTCGATGTGCAATCGGTACCGAAGAGCATCGGCATTATCGGCGCAGGTGCCGTTGGTGTCGAGTTCGCGTCGATCTTCAACCGCTTCGGCTCGAAAGTCACCATCCTCGAGATGCTGCCGAGGCTCGTCCCGGTTGAAGACGAGGAGATCTCGAAAGAGCTAGACAAGCATTTCAAAAAGACTGGAATCCGAACCGAAACCAGTGCGAAGGCGGAGAACATACGCAAAAACTCGAATAGCGTGAGCCTGAGCGTCACCTTGTCGAGCGGCAAGAAAGAAGAGATGCAATTCGACAAGCTTCTGGTCGCGGTAGGCCGTAAGCCGAATTCCGACAATGTAGGGATCGAAAACACGAAGGCTCAGCTCGATCGGGGCTTCGTCCTGGTGGATGCGTACCAGCGGACCGCCGAGCCGGGACTTTATGCTATCGGCGATGTCGTTGCGGGCACGCCGCAGCTCGCGCACGTCGCTACCGCCGAAGGCATGATCGCGGTCGGGCACATCGCCGGAAAGCAGGTTCGTCCCATCAATCGCAACCGCATTCCTGGTTGTACCTACACCGATCCGGGTATCGGCAGCGTTGGCTTAACGGAAGCGCAGGCGAGGGCGCAAGGGTTCAAAGTGAAAGTCGGGAAGTTCCCGTTTGCCGGTAACAGCAAGGCCAGCATACTGGACAAGCATGAAGGCTTTGTAAAGGTGATCGCAGAAGACACATTCGGCGAAATCCTCGGGGTCCACATCATCGGTCCAGAAGCTTATGAACTGATTTCGGAGGCGGTGACTGCGATGGAAGCGGAAGCGACCGTCGACACAATGATGAGCGCTATTCATGCGCACCCGACGATCTACGAGGCTGTCGGCGAGGCGTTCAATAATGTGTACGGGGTTGCAATAAATATTTGAGGCAGCAAACGCGGATCCCTGTTGGATAACAAGCACATGAGACCGCTTCACATTCTCGACGCCGGGCGGATGCGGTATGCCGCCGCGTTGGATCTCCAACAGCGCGTCGTGGAGCAGCGGAAAGCGGGTCGGGGAGCGGACACATTGATATTCGTCGAGCATCCGCATGTCGTAACTGTCGGACGGAATGGCCAAGAACAGCATGTGCTCGCGAGCGCCGATGTTCTCGCCCGGACGGGTATCGATTTCCATGAAACGGACCGCGGTGGCGATGTGACCTATCACGGACCAGGCCAGATCGTCGGATATCCCATACTCGATCTGCGAGAATGGATGCGCGATGTTCGCGCATTTTTCAGGGGCGTCGAGCAAACTCTGATCGACGCGCTGGCATTGCTCGGAGTTAGGGCCGAGCGCATTCCGGAACGGGGTTACGAAGGTGTTTGGGTGGGCGGCAGCAAAATAGCCGCAATCGGAATTCACATCAGCCGCTGGGTTAGCTCGCATGGGTTTGCGTTGAATGTGGACACAGACCTGAGCTATTTCAAATACATCGTTCCGTGCGGTCTGACTAAGCCCGTCTGCTCGCTCCGCAGCCTGGGCAATCATGCCACTCACCAAGAGGTCAAGCGTGCCATTGCCGCCTCTTTCGCACGTGTGTTTGGCTACGATCTGGCGATGGCAGAACAAGAGTTGCAGGAGATGCGATGATCGACGTCGTCATGCCCCAGATGGGGGAAAGCATTGTAGAAGGGACGCTCACTCGGTGGTTGAAGAAGCCGGGCGACAAAGTGGAACGCGATGAGCCGCTGTTTGAGATCTCGACCGATAAGGTGGACACGGAAATCCCGTCACCGGTTGCAGGCGTCCTCGGCGAGATCCTGGTACAGGAGGGCACGACGGTTGCGATCAATTCGGTTGTGGCCCGCATCGGCGAGGGGGATGGCGCAGGCAGTTCTCCCGCACCCGCGGCTGCACCGGCCGCTGCCCCGCCCCAGCAAGCGCCGCAGCCATCGATGTCGACTCCGCCGAGCGTTGACGTAGGTCCATCAGCCGCATCGCGTGACGCCGTCACGCCGCCTCCCCCACCTGCACCGTCTTCAGCTGGACCTTACCCGATCGAGCCGCCGCCTTCACGCCCAACATCGCGGCCGGCCCCGCCACCTCCGACGCCGGTAACACAACCGGATGGAGCAGAAGAGCAAGGCCCGTTATCGCCGCTGGTGCGTAAAATGGCCCGCGAGTACAATATCGACCTCTCGCAGGTTCGGGGCACCGGAGCAGGCGGACGGATAACAAAACAAGACCTCGAAGCGTATATGTCGTCGCAAGCCGCCCGCACTTACAGCGCGCCGGCGGCACCGCCCCAACCCGCCGCTTCAGCAGCCGGACCGTATCCCGTTCAGCCTGCTTCACAGCCGGTCCAACCCGGCGCCCCGCCACCACCTCTCCCACTTGCCGAAACCGCCAAGGTCCGCACCGAGCCCATGAGCAACATGCGGCAGAAAATCGCCGAGCACATGGTGATGAGCAA
>JAFAQG010000575.1 GCA_019246575.1 Acidobacteriaceae bacterium | reverse complement strand
TTCTGCCATCGCAGTGAAATACAACCAGGATCGCTACGAGCTTTACGTTCAGGACGATTGGAAAGCAACATCGAAACTTACGCTTAATCTCGGCATTCGCTACGAACTCGAGTGGCAGCGGCCTAATGCTTACAATGCAGATTCGATGTTCATTCCCGGAATCAATAAGGTTGTCGTTTTCGCGAAGAGCTATCCAGCGGCAACCATCCCACTGCTGAAAAACTCCTTTCCGGTTGTCCTTGCATCCGACGTTGGATTGCCCTCTAACATCTGGGATTATCTCGGGCAAGACCCCAATAACTTGGCGCCGCGGGTGGGCCTGGCTTACAAACTCGGAGCAAAAACGGTTATGCGTGCGGCATTCGGCATGTACTACTCTCAATTGCCGATGCTCGACGTGAATAATCCGCTCTCAATGCAGCTTCCATTTGCGGCGGTTGAAACGTTCTCCCAACCTTCCGGCCCGAGGCCTGCGTTCAATATGAGTAATCCATTCCCGGGAAATGGAACGGTACCGGCGAACCCGGTTGTTAACGTCGAACCGAAACCTGTTACGCCGTATACACTCCAGTGGAATTATGCAGTCGAGCGCGAATTACCTCAACAAATCGGGCTGCGCATCGGCTACATCGGACAGCGCAACTTGAAGGAGAATTACTTCCACGGAAGCGGTACCGTGTTCCCGGATCTGAACGCAGTCGTTCCGGCGCCAGGTAACGTCCAGGTCCGCCGGCCCATCCAGCCGTTTTCGACCATAAATTACGAACCCGCGCCCATCTTTCAAAGCACAACGGAGTCGCTCCAAGTTGGCGTCCACAAGCGCTATTCGGGCGGATTGCTGGTAAACGGAGAGTATCAGTATGTGCGCGCCTTAGGCACCGAGAACTTCGTCAATCCAATGAAGTGGAACGATTCGCGTGGCAACCTTGGTGGCATCCGGACCCACGTTCTGCAGGTCAGCTATTCTTATGAACTTCCATTCGGCCGTGGTAAACGGCTGCTTGCCAACACCACCGGATTTGCCGGCGCTCTCGCGAGTGGATGGGTGCTCTCCGGCATTTCATCTTTCCTATCCGGCGCGCCATTCTCAGTTACTTGCAGCACCAGTGTGCAGGGGTCGGTGTGCGGCCGCGCAGACATTATCGCCGGTGCGGCGCTCTACCCCGCCAAGCAGACCATCGCGCAATGGTTTAATCCCGCTGCCTTTGCTAAGCCACCGGACTTCACATACGGCAACTCCGCGTACAACATGCTCTGGGGGCCGGGTCAGCAGAACTGGGATGCGAGCATCGCAAAGAATACTCGTCTCCAAGAGAACGTAAATCTGCAGCTTCGCCTCGATGCATTCAGCGTTTTCAACCATCCCCAATTCGGAAATCCGAGCGCCAATATCAGCAACACGGCGACCGTTGCGACTATAAACAGTGCATCCGGAAACCGCACTGTTCAGATCGGCGCAAAAATCCAATTCTGAGCAGCGGCAAACAAGATTCACATGCGGATTCCCGTGCTCCTTGCGACTGCTTTCGCCGTAACGGCCTTGCCCCGGGACGCCGGTCGCGTCGGGACGTCAACCCCACTGCCGGACCTCGGCCCCGACGCGCGCGCTCTGTTCACAGACTCAATGAATTGGGTCGATCGCGCCTGGGACGAACGCGCCAAGTTCATCTGGAGTCTCGACCGTGCGGAACCGCGCCATGGACGGCATCTTGTTCGTGAGACGAGCTGGTACGCTCTGGGGCTCTTGCAACGAGAGCAGCCAAGTGATCGTGCCCGGGCGATCGATGCGTTAAACGCTGTCTTAGCCCAGCAGATTCGCGAGCCGGCCGAGCGTTGGGACGGCACCTTTTACCGCTCCCCGGAAGAGCCGCATCCACCTGTCGCCGGTTACGACCCGAACTGGCGCGAGTTCATCGGCACGACCTTTTCCATCATTCTGCTCGAGTTCCGCGACCGGCTTCCCGCTGAACTGAATCGAAAAATGGAACTCTCCATAGTAGACGCGCTCGAGGGCGAGATAAAGGAAAAGCGCCTGAAGCCGAGCTATACAAATATCGCACTGATGTATGGCTATCTCTGGAATTTCGCCGCCACTCGGCTTCATCGCCCGGACTGGATAAAGCCGTCGGAAGAATGGATCAGAGAAGTGTATCGCGGGTTCAAGGAGCACGGCGCGTTCAATGAATTCAATTCGCCAACGTATTACGGAGTGGATCTCTACGGATTGGCGCTGTGGCGCACGTATGGCTCGACGCGTGAGATTCGCGAGATGGGCAGTGAGATGGAAGCAGATCTCTGGCGCAGCATCGCGTCCTTCTATCATGCGGGGTTGAAAAACATAGCGGGTCCCTACGACCGCTCCTATGGGATGGACATGCGCCGCTACGTCAGCGTAGTCGGTCTGTTCCTGCGAACGGTTCTGCCGGCCGATAGTGCCCCATTCCCGGATCTCAAGGAGCCACTTAGTCATGCTAACGATCTGATCTTCACGCCTCTGGCGATAGCTGTTCCCACAAAGATCCCACCCGACGCGATGCCTTCTTTTCGAGAGTTTCAGCACGAACATCTAGTCAAGCAGGCAATTACCGGAAACCGCGTCGCGACGGCGTGGATCGCGAATCGTGTCGCCATCGGCGGCGAATTCACAGCGATGTCGAAGGATGCCAATACGCCCGCAAGCCAGTTTCATCCGGCTACCATCCACTGGAACGCCGCTGATGAAGAGGTCGGTTGGATCAGGCTAATGGATTGCCCGCGAGTGGATGCGTCTGTCGAGCCCGGCATTTTGAGGATTCAGGCGGTCGGCAAGTCTCAATTCCGTATAGCCGCCCCAGGGCTTCAGCCGGCGCAGATCGAGAAACAACGATGGACGTTGCCGGGGCTCACGGTTATTGTGGACACGGATGCTGAGCTGTTCAACGTGTCGCAGGGAAACGGATATGTCGACGCAATCTACGGCAATGCAACGCGTTTTGTGCTGCGCGTCTCAAAGAGATAACGTCTTGTTGTCGCAAGACAATCGAGTTACGGCCCGCCTTACGCCGGCTGCGGGCTCTCTCCGCCCATCAGGCCAGGAATTGGGCTGGGATGCGGCGCGATCACCGTGCCGCCGTCGCCGGTTGTGGGCGTTGGTTTCGGTGTGCCCATGGCCTTCAGCGGCTTGCCGTTGATCAAATCCAGAACCTCAGCGCCGTCGAGCACTTCGCGCTCGAGCAACGCTTCCGCGATTCTCACCAGCGCCTCGGAACGTTCCTCAATGATCTTCTTCGCCGCATTGTAGCCGTCTTCGACTAGCTTGCGAACCTGTTGATCGATCTTGATGGCGGTCTCTTCGCTGTAATCGCGATGCTGCGCAATCTCGCGACCGAGGAAGATCTGCTCATCCTTCTTTCCGAAGCTCAACGGGCCCAGCTCGCTCATGCCCCACTCGCAAACCATCTTGTGCGCCATCTCGGTAGCACGCTCAATATCGTTTCCGGCGCCGGTTGTCATCTGATCGAGGAAGATCTCTTCCGCAATACGTCCGGCCATCAGAATCCCGAGCCGCGCTTCGAGATATTTCTTGTCGTGCGACAGCTTGTCATCGAGCGGCAGCTGCATCGTAAGACCGAGCGCCATGCCGCGCGGGATGATCGTCACCTTATGGAGCGGGTCCGAGTGCTCCATCAGCGCAGCCACAAGCGCGTGCCCGGCTTCGTGATACGCCGTCATGCGCTTTTCTTTGTCGCTGATGATCATGCTCTTGCGCTCGACGCCCATCAGCACTTTGTCTTTCGCCAGCTCGAAATCGTATTGCGTGACGACTTTGCGATTTTGCCGCGCGGCCACCAGCGCGGCCTCGTTGACAAGATTCGCCAGGTCCGCTCCTGCAAAACCCGGCGTGCCTCGCGCGATCACCGATAAGTCGACATCGTCTCCGAGCGGAGTCTTCTTGGTATGAACTTTTAGGATGCTTTCGCGCCCGCGCACATCGGGTCTGTCAACCACAACGCGGCGGTCGAAACGCCCAGGGCGGAGGAGCGCCGGATCCAGAACGTCAGGCCGGTTAGTCGCTGCAACGAGAATCACGCCCTCGTTCGATTCGAAGCCGTCCATCTCGACAAGCAATTGATTCAGCGTCTGTTCGCGCTCGTCATGCCCGCCGCCGAGTCCGGCTCCGCGATGCCGTCCTACAGCATCGATCTCGTCAATGAAAATAATGCAGGGCGCGTTCTTCTTGCCTTGCTCGAACAGGTCGCGAACGCGGCTCGCACCCACGCCCACGAACATCTCGACGAAATCGGAACCCGAAATCGAGAAGAACGGAACATTCGCCTCGCCCGCGATCGCCCGGGCCAACAGTGTTTTACCCGTACCTGGAGGGCCGATCAGCAGCACGCCCTTGGGTATGCGGCCCCCGAGCTTTTGAAACTTTTGCGGCTCGCGCAGGAACTCGATTATCTCCTGCAGTTCTTCTTTTGCTTCTTCTACGCCCGCAACATCCTTAAACGTGACTTTCTTTTGCTGAGAGGAATGCAGTCGCGCCCGGCTCTTTCCAAAGCTCAACGCCTTGTTACCGCCGCTCTGCATCTGCCGCATCATGAAGATCCAAAGCCCCAGCAGAATCAGCACCGGCACAGCATTGAATAGAATGCCGATCCAACCGCTGCCGGTGGCATCTTTCC
>JAFAQG010000572.1 GCA_019246575.1 Acidobacteriaceae bacterium | reverse complement strand
CTCTGCCCCAAAAGCATCACGAGAATAACCGAGGAAAAGCCGAGCAGAATCGCCACGGTTATCAATGTCGCGAGCCAGCCGTATCCATGCATGTATTGCTGAACTGCATAGGCGACCGAAGCTTCCTTTCCGACCGTTTGAAACTCTTTCCAATTACACACGCCCGTGAGCACGTATCCGAACAGAACATACAGAACCGTGCAAAGGGCCAGAGAACCAAGGATGCCGCGCGGCATATCGCGTCCCGGGTTCACGGTTTCCTGCGCAGCAGTGGAGACCGCATCGAAGCCGATGAAAGCGAAGAATACAATGCCCGCGCCGCCGAGAATTCCGCCCCAGCCGTGCTTAAAGACACCCTCATGGCCCGGAGAGCCCGCCGGAATGGTGTATGGATGCAGATTCGCGGGGTTGATGAACTGCCACCCCACTGCGATAAAGACCACCACGATGGCGACCTTGAGAACCACGATGACCGCGTTCAGCGTCGCCGATTCCTGCGTTCCTTTGATCAGTATCAACGTGAGGACCAGAATGATGAACAGTGCCGGGACATTGAAAATGCCTTGAACACCTGCGTCGGAGGTCTGCAATGGCGAATGACACCACTGATATGGAATGTTGCCGCGCACCAGTTTGTTCAGGTACTCGCTCCAGCCAATCGCAACCGTCGCGGCGCCGAGCGCGTACTCCAATATCAGCGCCCAGCCAATGATCCAGGCGACGAATTCTCCCATCGTCGTGTACGCGTACGTGTAGGCGCTGCCCGCAATCGGAATCATGGCGGCGAATTCGGCGTAACACAGGCCCGCGAATGCGCAACCCACCGCCGCAACCACAAAGGAAAGCGTCACAGCAGGGCCGGCGTTCTGTGCCGATGCAGCCGCGGTCCGCACGAACAGACCGACGCCGATGATCGCCCCCACCCCCAGCGCGACCAGGCTCTTGGCCGTCAAAGTGCGTTTCAGATTTCCGTGAGCGGCTTGCTGGAGCAGTGCCGCAAGCGGTTTCGTACGAGTCAGCGTCATTGACTAACGATAGGCTAACAGAGCGTTACAGGAACGGCAACACGACGCCCGCGCTGCAACCCGCGCCTAAACGGTCACTTGGGAGGGACTGACGGTGATGCGAATCCATTCCTCGGCGCGTCGTTTTAGGATTTTCCGGTCGCTGTTCTCCGGCAGCAAAGCCGAAATCACCGCCAGGGAATCCGCGCCCGCATTCAGAATATCGCCGCTGTTGACCAGATCGATGCCGCCGATTGCAACCAGCGGCTTGTCGGTCAGTCCACGCAGCTCCTTCACGCCGTCGATGCCGACCACCGGATCGGGCCGTTGCTTTGAGCCTGTTGCGAAAATCGGCCCCAGCGAGACATATTCCACCGGCTCCTGCGCCGCCCGGCTCAGTTGCTCCCGGTTGTGGGTAGAAAATCCCATCACTTCGTCGCTGATGATGCGGCGCGCCGCCACCGGAGGCAAGTCCTCTTGCCCAACGTGCAATGCAGCACCCAGGAGCCGCGCAAAGTCCGCTCGATCATTGACCACGAACAGCACGCCCGCCTCGTGGCACAGACTCGCAATCCGCTTGGCGTCATCGAAATGAGCTTGCGTCCAATTTTCTTTATGCCGATACTGCAGAATTCGCACACCTGCCTGCAGCAACGCTTCGGCTGCGGATACAGCCGTCATGCCGCGCTCTGACAGTTGAAGCGTATCGAGAATGGGGTAGAAGCGTGGAAGCTTGAACGGGATCGGCATTCCGTTAAGACGGCGCTAGCGCGAGGCGGCGGTCGTCGGGTGTTCTTCTTTCAGCCAGCGGTCAAAAAATTGCGCTGTGCGGCCGAATGCGTCCCGCAGCGTTTCCTCGCGGACGTACGCATGCGACTCTTCCGGATAAAATGACTCCTCAAAATGTTTACCTTCGTGAATGAGCTTTTCGGAAAGTTGAACTGCCTCTTGAAACAGCACGTTGTTGTCGACGATTCCGTGAACCAGCAGCAAATGGTTGCGCAATTGGTTCGAGAAGTGAATCGGTGAGCTGCGCTCGTAAGCCTCCGGGTT
>JAFAQG010000561.1 GCA_019246575.1 Acidobacteriaceae bacterium | reverse complement strand
TGCGAACGCGAGTGGCGGTCGACTTTTTCCCTCACGTGAACAGTGAGATAACACTCGACCGGGTGGGCGATGCGCCGTTGCTGACGTTCTCTGCCGCACCACTCGACGATGTAAGCCTCGTTGTCAAGCGCTTTATCGATATCGTGGTTGCGGCCGTTGCGCTGGTGTTGCTGTCGCCCATCATGGCCGTTATTGCGGTACTTATTAAACTCACATCACCGGGGCCGGTGATTTTTCGTCAGGCGCGATGCGGGTTGAATAGCAGGCGATTCACGATGTACAAGTTCCGCTCAATGGTCGAGGACGCTGACGCCATGAAGCAGAACCTCGAACATCTCAATGAGCGGCATGTTGCATTCAAGCTGAGGCGGGACCCGCGCGTGACGCCGATCGGCCGGTTTTTGCGAAAGTACTCGATTGACGAGTGGCCGCAGTTTTACAACGTTCTACGCGGCGATATGTCGCTCGTCGGGCCCCGTCCCCCAGTGCCGGAAGAAGTGGACCATTACGAGCGCTGGCAAAAGCGGCGGTTGCGGATGCGGCCCGGATTAACGTGTTTGTGGGCGGTGATGGGCCGTGACCGCCTTGATTTTAACGCATGGATGCGGACCGATATTTCGTATATAGACAACTGGTCGCTGAAGCTGGACTGGTCGATCATTCTGCGTACGATTCCACAGGTTCTCGCCGGCAAAGGCGCGCACTGAACACTAAACCGCATGCACCTGATCCCGACCAATGACGAAGTCATTCAGATGATGCGCGAGACCGGGGCCTTGCGCAACGGGCATTTCGAATATCCGGGCGGCATGCACGCGGACGAATACCTGCAGGTGGCGCTCGCATTCCGCTACTATCAATACGCCAAGATTCTCAGCGTGGGCCTGAGCCGAATGTTGCGTGCAGATTCGGAGATTCGCGCAATGATTAAGGAGCTGTCGATCGTATGCCCGAGCATCGGCGGACTGCCGGTTGCTTATGGAGTGTGCGAAGCGCTGCGCGCGCACCAGGTCTACTGGACAGAACGGGACCATGACGCAGCGCCGATGCATTTCCGACAATTTGTGGAGCCGGACAAAGACGAGAAGGTGCTTATGGTAGACGATATCCTCCGCTCCGGACGCCGCCTTACAGAGCTTCGTGGAATGGTTGAAGCAAGAGGCGCCGAGATCGTCGGACTGGCGGTTGCGGTATATCAACCGAATCCGAATATAGCCGATATCGGAAATGTGCCGCTGTTTTATCTGGCAAAGATGAACGCAATGTACTACAAGGATTCGGTATCCTGCGATCTTTGCAACAAGGGCGTGCCGGTAGAGAAGGTTTCCGGGTAGTTAGGCTGGCGGGTTAGGAACCAGGAGAGAACTTCGAAACAGCGGCCACTTAGTTTCTGGGATTCCTCTCAGAACATGCGCGCCGTACTCCTGACGTTTGCTCTCCTGTCGTGCGCTTTCGTGGCTGGTGCTGCTCACAGTGGCAGCCGGTCGGAATATATCGGCGGCACCAGAGCCGATATTCCCGGCAACAACTCGGGTGAGATCAGACTCACCGATGACGTGTATTTCGTTTTCGTTTCGAAACACACGATGGTGAAGATTCCGTACGAACGGATCAATCTAGTGGAATACGGGCAAAAGGTAGACCGGCGGTACATCGCTGCGGCAGTAATTTCGCCGCTATTCATGCTGGCCAAGAAGCGCGAGCATTTTCTCACCGTTGGATTTCAGGATGACAACGGGCGGGAACAGGCGCTGATGTTCCGCATCAATAAGGACGATGTACGGTTAACGTTGGTCGGACTCGAGGCGCGTACCGGCCGTAGCATCGAGTATCAGGACGAAGAAGCACGGATCGCGGGGAAAGGATGAAACTGTTCGCGTTCATGGCCGCCGCGGGTATTGCATTTGCCCAGCTTGCAGCACCAGTGAAAGTGACAACAGATGCCCCGGCTTCAGGCTTGCTGCAGGTCAGGCGCATCTATGTCGCAGAACTGAAGGGCGGGCCGGACGCCGATGCTTTACGCGAGTTGATCATCGCGGGTATCAATTCGACGGGTCTGTTTACGCTCACAGATGACGAGACGCGGGCAGATGCAGTGCTCAAAGGCGCGGCGGACGAGCACACGTTCGAAGACACGCTCGATACGAACGAAGGCTTGAGCTCTCGCCAGAATGGCGGGAAATCGAGTGGCAGTACGTTGCGAAACGGCTTGTATGGCGGTTTTGGAATCAGCGAGAGCGAATCGCATCACATGAAAGAGCGGAAGCACGAGGCATACGCCGCGGTTCGCCTTTGCAGCCGCGATGGCGATGTGTTGTGGTCAACCACGCAGGAGAGCTTGGGCGCAAAGTTCAAGGGCGCAGGCGCAGATGTGGCGGCGAGGGTTGCCCGGCAACTGGCGCTCGATTACGATCGGGCACGGCGGCTAAAGGACCAAGCTGCTGCGGGAAACGCGCGATAAGACTATAGGCCCGAGCACGGGACTCAAAAGCGTCATGCCGCGCGATGAGCAGAGGCACGCTTGAGCTTGTCAAGCAAAATCTTCGACGGCGACCCCTTGCACACAATCTCCTCGACGGACCGCATTTCCGGATAGTGGCGGAGGCGCTCGGGATCGACCCCGGTCAGGACAAAGATAATCAGTCCCGGCAATGACGCTTTCAATTCGCGGATCAGGTTCACGCCCGGAGTGGGGGTAGGCAGGCAGACGTCGATGACCGCACAATCGGGGTGATGCGCG
>JAFAQG010000559.1 GCA_019246575.1 Acidobacteriaceae bacterium | reverse complement strand
TCGACGGAAAAATCCGCCAATGGTATTCGCGCGGTGATGGCAAAGGAGTCGTCCTCCTGGTCGACGCAAAGAGCGAGGACGAGGCGCGAGCCGTTATGGACAGCCTCCCGCTCGCGAAACAAGAGTTGATGGATCACGAGTACGTTCCCGTCGGACCTTTAATGCCCCTCAGGGCATTGATGGGCGCAGGGGCGCCGAACCGTTAGAAGGAGATGGTCATGATCAAGCCAAGAATTATCGTGACCGGCGCGACCGGAAAGACCGGCAGCGTCGTCGTTACCGAACTGTTAAAGGCCGGCTATCCCGTCCGCGCCATGGTGCATCGGGAAGACGGCCGTAGCGCGCGGCTGAGGGCGCAAGGAGCCGAGATCGCGGTCGCCGAAATGAGCGATTTCGAGCGCGTCGCCGACGCGCTCAAGGACGTCCAGCGCGCCTATTTTTGTCCACCTTTCGATCCTCACATGATTCAGGGCGCGGCCGCTTTCGCCGTCGCAGCGAAGGAAGCCCGACTCGAACACATCGTCGACCTGACGCAGTGGCTGGCAAGCCCGTCGCATCCCTCGCTTATGAGCCGCCAGCACTGGTTGGTCGACCGGCTGTTCTCGATGACGCCGGGAATCGCGCATACGATGGTCAATCCCGGCTTCTTCGGCGACGCGTACCTGGAGACGATGGGATCGCGGCGAATCTCGGTGTGTTCCCCTGGATGTTCGGTGAGAGCCGCAACGCGCCACCCTCGAACGAAGATATCGGGCGAGTCGCCGCCGCGGCCCTAATGGATCCTGCTCGACATGCCGGAAAGAGCTACCGCCCCACTGGTCCGGAACTCCTCGACGCGCAGGACATGGCGAACGCGATTGGACGGGCTGTGGGCAGACCAGTTAAGGTCGTGCCAACACCGGCTTGGCTGTTCATGAAAGCCGCGCGCATGAGCGGCTACCCGATCGATGTTCAGCAATATTCGCTACTATGCCGAGGACCACAAACGCGGCGCTTTCGAACTGGGGGCGCCAACGACGGATGTCCTGGATGTGACGGGCCGCCCGGCTGAAGACTTCGAGACGATCGCCCGCCGTTACGCGGCGCTGCCCCGGAATCAGCCGACCGTAGGCAAAAGGCTTCGCGAGTTCGTGCAATTCATAGTTGCCCCGCTCAGCCCTGGTTACAATTTCGATCGCTATGATCGCGAACTGCGTCGGCCGTTCCCGTCGGAGCCGCAGTTTGCGCCCGAGTCGGAGATCTGGCGGCGCGAGCACAGCATCGGCGGCATCGCTGAGCCCAGCACGGCACACCGCTACAAGGCGCGTTTAACCATAAGCCGCGCACAGGAAAAGATCTTTCCCGGATAACCGTTATGGCAGCCACCATCAACAATCAGTGGAATCAGAAAGGAGATATTCGTCGTGCCACAACTGTGGTTTTTCATGAGCATCGCATTCAGCCTCATCGCGTGGGGAATCGTCACCGCTCGTTATGTCTGGCCGGAACTCCGCCTCCGGCCACGAGCCGAAGCGCTGCGGCCTCTGCTCATGCTGCACAGCTTCCGCTTCATCGGGTTGGCATTTCTGGTCCCAGGGGTCGTGTCGCCAGATCTGCCTTCTACGTTCGCGCACGCCGCAGCCTATGGGGACATCGTTGCGGCGATACTCGCATTACTTGCGCTGATATCTCTGCCCAATGCAGCGGGCCTTGTCATGGCATGGATCTTCAGCGTCTGGGGTTCAGCCGATCTTCTCAATGCTTTCTACCAGGCAAATCACGCCGGCCTCGTGCCAGGGCAATTGGGAGCCACTTACTTCATTCCGACTGTCGTCGTGCCGCTGTTGCTGATCACGCACGGACTCACTCTGCGGGTTCTCCTGCAACATCAAAATGTACCTGCAGTGCAGGAAAGCCGGCGCTTGGCATGACCGCTCGGCGATCGCAAGGAGTGGTATTCCTGCCGCACAGCCGTTCGACAGCCGCCGGAGATGAAGGGGATAACTGAATGCCGGATGATGTGGAACTCCTCAGACGAGTCTATGCCCTCTTCAATGGCCGCGAGATCGAGAGCGTTCTCGCGGCGATGCATCCTGATGTCGTTTGGGCAAATGGAATGGAAGGTGGCTACGTCCACGGACGTGATGAGGTGCGTAGCTATTGGAAACGTCAATGGGCGATCGTCGATCCGCATGTCGAGCCGGTCGAGATCTCGTCCAACAGCAACGGGGAAGTTGTTATCAAGGTTCATCAGGTCGTGCGTGACCTCACGGGCAATCTGCTGGTCGACAGACTGGTGCTCCACGTCTTCGAGATGCGAAACGGGTTGATCCAGCGTTTCGATATCCGCGATCTATCGTAAAGTGGCAAGCGGAAATCGATCTCGGCTGCCACAGGGGCGTCCCGCTATTTTCAGTCGGGTTGTGGCTAGCCGGAAATAATCCGAGTCGCGTTTGCAAGGTCCTCGCCGTTCGGCTCGACAATCCAGGGGAAGGCGGCCCGCGTCAGCTATGCGCTGCGCGGGCCGTGTTCAAAAGGGACATCATCGTCCGTGATGGAGTTATTGTCGGTTGGCTGCGGCTTGCCGGGCACCGGACGTTGTTCCTGGTCCCCACTTTTTGGGCCGTCAAGAAACACAACGGTGTCGGCAATCAACTCCGTCACCCATCGCTTGATGCCGTCCTTTTCATAGCTGCGTGTTCGGTTCCGTCCTCTGACAAAGATCCTCCGGCCTGTCGAGAGGTAATTGCCACACGCTTCGGCTTGGCCATTGAACGTGATCACCGCGTAGGATTCCACGTGCTTTTGTTCCTTACCGCCCTGGTCTTTCCACTGCTCATTCACCAGCACCTTGAGCCGGGCGATCGGCGTTCCGTTGCTCTGTGTGTAGTTAACGACGGGATCGGCAGCAAGCCGGCCGATCAGTTCCGTCGAATGATAGTCTCTGCTCATCAACTGCTCCTTTCTGTTGATTTCTCAAATTTCAGGTGCCAACGGCGCACTCGCGGCCGAGGCCTCGAAAGCCTTTTTTTTGAGTGCTCTGAACCGCAGCTATGCCTCGTCCAGGATGCGCAGCGTTTCCCCAAACGGGGCCGTTCGCCGCGAATCAGTAACCCAGAGCACCGGATATTCCGGAGCGTCGGGATACGACTGGCAACATAGGTCCGTCAGATAGATCAAGCACGCGGGAGCGAGGCCCTGTTCCCCCGCCCAAGCAAACGGCGGCCGAAAATCCGTCCCGCCGCCGCCCTTCGGTGAAAGGATCACGGCCTCCGGCGGCACGAACTCCTGCACGCTCTGCACCGATGTGTCGCAGTAAACCACGTGGATACGATCCGGGTGAGCCTGCTCGGCGATTGCGGTGATCTCGCCCGCAAACTGGTCCAACTCCTCTGCGCCGATCGAACCGGATGTATCGACCGCGAGGACGATCTCGCCGACGCCTGATTTCACGACTGACGGCAAGTACAGGCCGCAGCCCACATACCGCCGGTTCGGAGGCGTCCAACTGTAATCAGACGGGCGTGACGCCGAAACGAAGTCGCGCAAGATCGACCGCCAATCGACCCTGCTGTTGCGTTCCTGTTCGAGAGCGCGTTCCACTCCGGCGGCTTCCTGCCCGCATGCTTTCGCGCTGCGAATCGCCTGCTCGGCAGCAATGCTCCATTCGCGCTCCTGGCGCATCCTTTCGGCTTGAGAAGCGATCTTACCGTCTTCGCCCACGGCATCGATAACCTCCCCGACCCGTCCGGGACTGCGCGGCTGTGGTAGGGTTTCATTGCCTCGCGGCGTGCCAACCGATGATCCCGACGACGATGCGCCCGGACCCGGAGCTGTATCTGCTGCATCCGGCGCTTCGCCACTCTTCCGCGCTCTCATCAAGCGCGCATAGATTTCCTCGGCACTGAGCTCCGCAAAGGCCGGATCCACCAGCACCCCTGGCGGAAGCACAACACCGTTCGCAAGCAGAATCGGGTTCACCGCATAATCGGCGGCTTCGTTCCACAATTCCGGTTCGCGCTGGCCGCGCCGGCAATGGTGCGCCAGCGCGCAATGTAGAACCTCATGAGCCAGCACTCCTTCAAGTTCCGGCGGCTTCCTGGCCGCATGCTTTCGCGCTGCGAATCGCCTGCTCGGCAGCAATGCTCCATTCGCGCTCCTGGCGCATCCTTTCGGCTTGAGA
>JAFAQG010000517.1 GCA_019246575.1 Acidobacteriaceae bacterium | reverse complement strand
CGATCGGAAATATTGGATGGACGCGAAGATGGCAATCAGTGCCGAGATGCCGACCGATCCGGCCCCCAGCAGAGCCGTGACGCGCCGGGGAAGCTTCGGGCCGAAGAGCGCCAGCACCGCCGCGCTTGCAAAGGGAATCGCCGGTATCAGCCAGAGCAACGACACGCCCTCAACCTTTCATTTCGCTTGCTGCGTCCGAATCGAGCTCGGGTTCGCGCCTGTGGAACTGGAGAAACAGCGCGAGCCCAACCGAGACCTCGGCAGCCGCCATCGCCAGAATGAACAGGAACATGATCTGCCCGTCCGGCCGCCCCCATTGATAACTGCCGGCTACAAACGCGAGACCGCTCGCATTCAGCATGATTTCGATCGAGAGCAGAGTGAAGATCAGATTACGCCGCGTCAGAAGTCCGATCAGACCCAACGCGAACAACGTCGCTGCGAGAAACAGCACGTCTTCCATCGGTACCGGCACTGTATTGCTCCTCCTCCCTGACCGCGCGCCTTCCAACGTGGTAAGCGCCGACGAGACCAGCCATTAGCAGCAGTGACGCGAGCTCCACCCCGATCGCATACGGTCCAAACAGGGAAATCCCAATTTCTTTCGGCGTGACCACGTGCATGGGCCGCATCGGGCGTGCTGCATGAAAGCCAACATAGATCAACTCGATAACCAGAACCGTCGCAAGCGCGGACGGCCAGGCCCAAACATGGGGTTTGAGCCAGATGGTTTCCACTTCTGTAGCGTTCTCGCCGACATTCAGCATCATCACAACGAACAGAAACAGCACCATGATTGCGCCGGCGTAAATAATTAGCTCCAGCGCCGCAAGAAACGGCGCGCCAATGACATAAAAGACAATCGCGACAGCGAGCAGCGAGATGATGACATAGAGCAGCGCGTGAATCGCGTGATTACGCGTAATCGCGATGCTCGTCGCAATAACAGCTACCGCAGCGGCCAGGTAAAAAGCGATCAGCATATGGTCGTGTCAGGGCAACAAACTGTGCAAATCTACGGGCGCGGCCTCGTTTTCCGCCTGGCCTTTCTGTTTCCCCGCGATCGCTACGCCTGCTACGCGCCAGAAATTATAGTCGGGGTACTTTCCAGGGCCATCAATAAGTAAGTCCTTCTTTTCGTAGACAAGATTTTGCCTGTTGTACTCGCCCATTTCAAAATCCGGAGTAAGTTGGATCGCATAAGTCGGGCACGCTTCCTCGCACAGACCGCAAAAGATACAGCGCGAAAAATTAATTCGGAAGAACTCGGGATAGCGGCGGCCGTCCTTCTCTTCCGTCGCCTGCAGCGCAATGCAATCGACCGGACACGCCACTGCGCATAAGTGGCACGCAACGCAGCGCTCGCCACCGTCTGGATCGCGCGTCAGAACGATTCGGCCCCGATACCGAGGCGCCAGGTACGGCTTTTCCTCCGGATATTGAACCGTGATCCGGCGGCGGAAACCGTGCCGGAAAACTTCCCACAAGCTTACTAATAAGCTGAGCATCTATGACCTCAAAGCGAGCACCACAGCGCCGGTGACGAGGATGTTCGCGAGCGCGAGCGGCAGCATAACTTTCCAGCCCCATAACATCAATTGATCGAAGCGCGGCCTGGGAGAGCCGGCGCGCAGCAGAATGAAGAAACAAATAAATGCGAGAGTCTTGAGCGCGAACCAAACGGGACCGGGCAGAACGGGCCCCAGCCAGCCGCCGAAATAGAGAAGCGTGATCAAAGCCGAAATCAGCGTGATGCCGATGTACTCGCCCACAAAGAACATGCCGAACTTCATGCTCGAGTACTCGGAATGGAAGCCGGCGATCAATTCACTTTCGGCTTCCGCCAGATCGAACGGTAACCGGCGCGCCTCCGCGATGCCGGCGATCAAGAACAAGATAAACCCGGCAAACTGCGGCAGAACGAACCACAGGTTGCGCTGCGCCTCGACGATGTCTGTGAGCCGGAATGAGCCCGTCACAACGACAACGCCCAGCAACGCAAGGCCCATGAACACCTCGTAACTGAGCATCTGCGCCGAAGCGCGCATCCCGCCAAGCAACGAATACTTATTGTTCGAGGCCCATCCCGCCAAGACGATGCTGTACACGCCGAGCGAGGACATCGCGAGCACAAAGAGCAGCCCGATATTGAGATCGGCGACAACAAATCCTGGCGCGAACGGCACAACCGCAAACGAGAGCAGTGCGGTCGCGACAATAATGGCCGGCGCGAGAATGAATACCGGTTTATCGGCGAACGGCGGGATCCAATCTTCTTTGAGAAACAGCTTTATCGAGTCCGCCAGCGGTTGCAGCAAACCGAACGGTCCCACGCGGTTCGGCCCGTAGCGATCCTGCCACACTGCCAAGAGCCGCCGCTCGACCCACACAAGCCCCGCCGCAAGATTCAACACCACACCCAAAACCACACCAATAACCAGCAGTGGAAAAAGATTCATGTCTTACTGACTCCCTCGACCGGCGACGCCGCAGGCGCGAGTTTCACATACACAGGTAAGGGCGAGTTGAACAGCGGCGGCATGCCCACGGGTGCGACGGCGACGTGACGCGGAATGTCCGGCCCGATCGAAACAGGTAAGTCGAATGCAGCATTGCCAATCCCGACAGCAACAATTTCGCGTGTCTTGACACCCAGCAACGCAGCATCCGCGGGGCTCAGTGCGATATACGGCTCCGGCGTGAGCTGCGAAATCGCCGGAGCATGCCGGCTCAACTCTTCCGAACCGAAAATGTGAAAACTCGGAACCAGCAACCAGCCATCGCCATCCGCGCGGAACGGCCCTGGAATATCGGTGAAGTAACTCCACGAGCCCTGTTCGGAAGGTTCGATCAGGCGCACGCCTGGATCTCCTCCTCGGAGGGGACCGCCAACCTCACTCTGAAACTTGTTTACGGATTGAATGGAATTCCATCCCGGCGCCCAGAAGAACGGATTGACGGATGAAGGCGGCTGCTGCGGGCCGGCTTCCATCGAAAACGCAAGCGGTGAATCCGGATCGTCGGCCGGTTTCGGCTCATGAACGGTGATGTTCGCGAGCATCGCCGTGCGCCCGCTGTAGCGATTCGGTTCGCGGGCTATCTTGCCCAGTTCTTTGCGCGAAGCCGCGGCGTGCTCTGCAGGCGCAAGCTCGGGTAATTTTTCCACCATCGCCGAAATGATTTCGTCGAGTGTGCGACACGCATGCCCGTCAACGGACGCATCCGTGATCAGACCGCCCGCGAGCCAGCGCCAACTCGCTCGCACTTCGCCGCCGGGAACAAATGCCTGGAAAAATCGCTGCGCACGACCCTCATTGTTCACCAGCGTGCCGTCCGTCTCCGCATACGTTCCTGCGGGAAGTACAATGTCGGCCCGTACCGTTGTGGCGTGCCTGACATGGTCGAGAACGATTACGTGCTGCGCAGAATTGAAAAACGCCGTAACCTCTTCCTCTGCTGCTCTCCGGTAGAGATCGTTTTCGAGCACGATAACAGTGTTCGCGCCCCGTTCGCG
>JAFAQG010000453.1 GCA_019246575.1 Acidobacteriaceae bacterium | reverse complement strand
GCAACCGACGACGTCGTGCGAATGGAGCACTTGAATGCGCAGTACCCGGCGCATCACCATCAACACCAGTCGAGTAAGCGCGGTCAGAACAATGAGCTGATCCGGTTGTATGAAACGGCAGATACTCCGCTGGTTTGCAAGACCTCTGCGGTTGCCCTGACGCTGTATATCGTTTCAGTAGTTTTCATTCCCGCACCAGTTGCGATCGACCGCATCGCCCCAAGTGAAGCGGGCCGCTCGCCTCCGATGTCTGTCGAGGCGTAAGCAAAAAGCTAACCCGATCAGAAGTTTTCAAACTGGAGGACAATATGCAGCGCCAAAAATGGCGTTTGTGTATCGGTCTTCTGTTTGCCGTTGCTTGCAGGGCGCAGACAGCCACGCCGTCGCGAGCACTTACCTGGCAGGAGACCGAGGAGAGATTTAGAGCAAACAACCCGACGCTGCTCGCGGGCAAAATCGATATTGACGAAGCGCGCGCTCAGGAGATCACGGCGTATCTCCGGCCCAACCCCGACTTCGCGATGACCATGGATGGAACCCAGATCTTTCCATCGGCGGGAGTGTGGCGTCCCTTTGCCGGAACGCTGTATATACCGAATTTGAGTTACCTTCACGAACGGCAGCATAAGCGCGAACTCCGGCTCGAGAGCGCGCGCGACGCAACTGGGATCGCAATCTCGACGCAAGCCGACCTGGAACGCAATCTTGTGTTCAATCTGCGCGATGCTTTCGTGCGCGTTCTCCAGGCCAAAGCCGTCCGGCACGTTGCTCAAGAGAACCTCGAGTATTACGACAAGGAAATCGATATCAACCGCCAGCGGTACCAGGCAGGGGCGATGGCTAGAGTTGATTTCCAGCGCGTCGAGCTGCAGCGCATTCAATTCGAATCCGACCTGGCGACCTCGGAGGTGAATCTGCGAACAGCGAAGATTGATCTCCTGCAAGTCTTAAACGACCACACGGCGCTTGAGCAGTTCGATGTAACGGAGCCCTTCGAATACCGGGAGCTGTCGACTACGCTCGCACAAATCAGAACTGCGGCCCTAAAAACACGCCCGGATCTGCAGGAAGCAGAACAGTCGCTCGAGAAGGCGCGCACGGACCATCGCCTGGCAGTCGCGAATGGCTCAACGGATCCGACGTTCGCCGGATGGTGGACCCATAACGGCTCATTCAACAACCCGGCTGCCTTCGACACGCTCGGCGTGAGTATGAGCATTCCGCTCCGTATCTTCGACAGAAATCAGGGCGAGAAGCTTAGGACCGAATTAGACATCGGGCGTAACGAGAAGTTAGTGGATGCAGCACAAACGTCGGTGTTGCATGATGTCGATTCGGCTTACGCGACTCTGCAAAACACCCTGACGTTATTGCGGCCCTACAAGGAAAGATATCTAAAGGAAGCCGCGGATATCCGGGACACTGTTTCCTTTTCTTACCAGCATGGGGCTGCTTCGCTGCTGGATTTTCTCGATGCTCAAAAATCGTACCGAGACACACAATTAAGTTATTTGAACCTTGTTGGGGCGTATCTCAGCGCCGCCAACCAGGTGAATCTTGCTGTAGGACGTGAGGTAATTCAATGAGGCGAACTGAATTATTCTTCGCTCTCATAACTGTAATAGCGGGCATCCTGGTGAGTTGTGGCTCGAACACGAGAGCCAATACCGCGGATGAAGCTCCACCCAACTCTAAAGTCATTCAAGAGCCGGACCTGAACATCGTCAACGTCGATAGGCCGGAACGGTTCACTGTAGTTACAGCAGGCGAGCGGGAAGAACGACCCGAGCTACACGCCACCGGCGTCGTGAATCCCGACGTCGAGAGATCGGTGCCCGTAATCTCGCTCGCCTCGGGCCGGGTTATCGAGATCGACGCGAAGCTCGGCGATGACGTCAAGAAAGGGCAGCTCCTTCTTAAGGTTTTGAGCAACGACATCTCGACGGGCTTTCAAAACTACAATCAGGCGAAGGCCGACGAGGAACTCTCTCGCAAACAACTCGAGCGCGGGCAGCTTCTTTACGATCACGGCGCTATCTCACTCAACGATCTCCAGGTGTTGGAAGACGCGGAGCAAAAAGCGAAGGTCGCAGTTGAAGCGGCCGCGCAGGCGCTCCGCACAATGGGCGCCGATCTCAATCATCAGAGTCCGATTGTGAATATTTATGCGCCCGTGTCGGGCACCATCGTGGAACAAAACGTCGTGCAATCGGCGAGCGTGCACACGCCGGACAATCAGCCGAACCTGTTCACGGTCGCCGACCTGTCGCGTGTGTGGGTTATCGCCGACGTGTATGAGAACGACATTCCGATCGTTAGGCCTGGTGACACCGCAGACGTTGCCGTCGATGCGTATCCCGACCGCATACTGCATGGACGTATCGATAACATCGGCAAAGTTCTGGATCCCAACATACGAACCGCGAAGGTGCGAGTTGTCCTGAATAACCCAGGAATTCTCCGCGCCGGCATGTTTGTGAGGACGACCTTTTATGGCCAGCATGGGCAGATCCACGCGACTGTTCCGGCGGGCGCTGTGCTGCATCTGCATGACCGCGATTGGGTGTTCGTGCCGCGCGAAAGCGGTGCATTCGTAAGAACGGAAGTAAACGCCGGAAGCATTGTCAACGGACAGCAGGATATCCTGGCGGGCATTTCCCCGGGTCAGAAGATCGTCAACGACGCACTGGCGCTCTCGGCAGCTACGGAGCAGTAAACATGATTCGCGCGCTTGTTGATTTCGCGCTGCGAAGCAGGCTTCTAATTCTGGCAATCGCGATGATGCTGCTGGTGTGGGGCGCGATCGCTTTCCATAACCTGCCGATCGAAGCCTACCCGGATGTCGCAAACAATTACGTTCAAATCATCACGCAATGGCCCGGCCGCGCAGCCGAGGAGGTGGAGCAGCAGGTAACGATACCGATCGAGACCGTGATGAACGGCATCCCGCACCTGGAACATCTGCGGTCCACGTCATTGTTCGGCCTCTCGAGCGTGATGCTGATCTTCGATGACGAATCTCAGAACGATTGGAATCGCGAAAAAGCTCTGGAGCGGCTGTCACAGGCGACGCTGCCGAGCGGACTGCAGCCTCAAATCGGAACCGATTACAGTCCTGTCGGCCAGATCTACTGGTACACGCTGACGAGCAGAAATCCTCAATACGATCTGATGGAGCTCAAATCGATCGAGGACTGGGTACTCGAGAAGCAGTACAAATCCGTTCCAAACGTTGTTGATGTGACCAGTTTTGGAGGCCCTACGCGCGAGTACCAGGTGCGCATCGATCCGAACAAGCTGGTCGATTACGGCCTCAGCCTTGCGCAGGTAGAGCAGCAGCTCGCGAACAACAACAACAACTCGGGTGGCAGTTTCATACAAATGGGGCGGCAGCAAATCAATATCCGCGAAGTCGGCCTGGTGAACACGACGCGCGATATAGGCGATATCGTTTTGACCACTCAGCACGGCACGCCGATCAGGGTGCAGGACGTCGCGGTTATCGAGCAGGGACCTAAAATCCGCCTTGGACAGATTGGCAAGGCGATTCACCGCGCCGATGGTGAGATTGTCGACAATCCGGACACTGTCGAAGGAATCGTATTGCTGCGGAAGGGAGCGGAATCGGATTCGACGCTCAAGGGTATACATGCCAAAACAGACGAATTGAATGGAGGCTTTCTGCCCGCCGGCGTGAAAGTTGTTCCTTTCCTTGATCGCAGCGACCTGGTGCATTACACGACGCACACGGTATTGCACAATCTCACGGAAGGCATCATTCTCGTTGCGATCATACTTTTTCTGTTTCTCGGAAACGTGCGCGGCGCGTTGATTGTTGCGCTCACGATTCCGTTTGCATTGTTATTCGCCGCAATCTGTCTCGATCTGGCGAAAGTTCCGGCTAATCTGCTCTCGCTCGGAGCACTCGATTTCGGCATGGTCGTGGACGGCGCAGTGGTCATGGTCGAGAACATCGTCCGGCAGATGGGGCGGCAGCACGTAGAGGAAAGGACACTGCTCGATCGAATCCGCGAGGCTGCCCACGAGGTACAGCGTCCGGTGTTCTATGCCATCGCGATCATCATTACCGCCTACCTTCCCATCTTCACGTTGCAAGCAGTCGAAGGCCGCCTATTCCGCCCCATGGCGCTCACCGTCGCATTCGCGCTTCTGGGTGCGCTACTCTTCTCAATCCTGGTCGCGCCTGTGCTTTCGAGCGTACTTTTCCGTACGCACATCAGAGAATGGCACAACCCGGTACTCGAGTTTCTGATTCGCAATTACCGGCGGACGCTACGGCGGGCGATACGGTTGCGAGCGGTTGTTCTGATACCTGCCGCGGCATTGCTTGCCGTTGCGGTGGGCTTGTTTGTCGCAGGCGCGATCGGCTCGGAGTTCTTGCCGCATCTCGATGAAGGCGCAATCTGGGGGCGCGGTACCCTCGCCCCCAGCACAGGCCCAAGCGAAGGCGCGGAGTTGATGCGACGAGCCCGCCTGGTGTTCGCGTCCTTCCCCGAAGTGACTCAGGTGGTCACGCAAGTGGGACGGCCCGATGACGGGACGGATACGACGGGGTTCTTCAATACGGAGTACTTCGTTGACTTGAAGCCGAAAAAGCAGTGGCGGCCGGTGTTTAACGAGGATAAAGAGGAGCTCATTCGCGCCATGGACCGCGAACTGGAAAAATTTCCGGGAGTTTTGTGGAACTTCTCGCAGCCGATATCGGACAACGTGGAGGAGGCGGTCAGCGGAGTCAAAGGCGAGCTGGCCGTGAAAGTCTTCGGGCCGGATCTCAAAATTCTTGAGGACAAAGGCAGTCAGATCGTGAATATTATGAGCAAGATTCGCGGCATTCAGGATTTAGGTTTATTTCGGGTTCTGGGACAGCCGAATCTCAGTTTTGAAGTCGATCGCACCAAGGTTGCGCGCTATCAATTGAATGTTTCGGATGTTCAAGACGCGATTGAAACCGCGGTCGGGGGAAAGACTGTCAGCGAGGTACTGCGCGGCGAGCGCGTCTATGATCTCGTTGCGCGTTATCTTTCGCCATATCGGGAGACGAAAGATGCGATCGAGAACATTCGTATTCTGAGCCCCACCGGCGAACGGGTTTCTTTAGCGCAGCTGTGCAAAGTGCAGCTTCTCGATGGGGCGTCGGAGATCTACCGCGAATCGAATTCGCGCTATGTTGCGCTGAAGTACAGCGTCCGCGGGCGGGACCTGGGAAGCACTGTGGAAGAAGCGATCCTGGACGTCAACCAACAGGTGAAATTGCCTCCCGGGTACAAGATTTACTGGGCAGGCGAATATGCAAGCGAGCAGCGCGCAAACAAACGCCTGGCCTTCATCGTACCGATCACCATTCTGGTGATTTTCATTCTGCTGTATTCAATGTTTAACTCATTCAAGTGGGCTTCGCTCGTAATGGTGACCGTGCTGCTCGCGCCCATTGGCGGACTATTCGCACTCTATTTCACGGGCACGCATTTCAGCGTTTCCTCCGGCATCGGCATGCTAGCGCTTTTTGGTGTCTCGGTCCAGACCGGAGTCATCATGATCGAGTACATCAACCAGATGAGAGCGCGCGGACATTCGATCGAGGATTCCGCCGTCGAAGGCGCGGTATTGCGATTGCGCCCCATCATGATGACGATGCTCGTGGCAACGCTGGGGCTTTTACCTGCTGCTGTGTCGCGCGGCATTGGGTCCGATTCGCAGCGGCCGTTTGCCATCGTCATTGTCGGCGGCTTGAGCGCCACGTTGTTACTTAGTATTTACGTGCTGCCTACGATATACGCGTGGATTGCGGGAGACGACGATGTGTTGCCGGCTTACGAGCCGGATTTCGCGGAGCCGGTTTGATATTAAATTAGCTGGCAGGGACGAGCGCGCAGCCGCTTTTGTGTCGGCTGTAAGCCTCTGGAGATGAACGCATCGCGCTGGTCTCGTTTGACCCGCGTCGTATGTATCGCGATTCTAAATTGGGGAGCATTTGTTCGTGACCACGCTGAGCTTGGACCGGATGAAGCAGCTCGTCAGGGAGCACTTCGAGGATTTCGTAAACCAGCGAAATGCTGCGGTAATCCATAAAAACATGACGCCGGATTTCTATGATCATGACGGACCCGGCGGCAGGCCAACGGGCGTGGAAGGCGACGAGCGAATGATGCTTGGCATGTATAACGCTATGCCCGATCTGCAGCTTACGATCGAAGACATGATTGCCGAAGGGGACAAGGTCGTGTGCCGCAACATCTGGCGTTGGACTGATCCCGGATCGGGTAAAAAGATGCAATTTCATGGATTTGTACTGTGGCGTTTCAAGGGAGATAAAATCGCCGAGCGATGGGCCACAGTGACCTCACCTGCGGAAGGAACGTCCTGGACCACAACGGAGTAAGACGAGAAAATCACGATTCTGATTACCCGTGCCAGCGGCGATGTCGGCCGCGAAGTTCTGAAACGAATTGCACAAACAGGCTTAGCAACTCGGCGCATTTATACTTCAACGGCTTGAGCCTGCCGCAGACGGAGCTTCCCCGCCATGAAAAATGCGATGGAAGAACTGGCCCCAGCGCCATTTTCGCTCCTGGCATTCCGGAGCGGGTGCGAATCCGAGTGAATGGTCGCTGCGCTGAACCGCCAACGACTGAAGCTCGGCGCCCGTCGCCTGCACGTTGACCGTCACAAACGATCTGCAGCCGTCAACAGAGGCGATCGTCCACCGCGCTGAGGCGTTCTTTAACTGCCCCCAATCCTCCATGAAGCGTTTGAAATCGTAGTTCGGGCACGGGTGCTGTGCCGTGCAACCCCAGTCGTTATACGCCGCCTGATAGTTATGGGAGTTGATCTCGCCTAGAAAGTGCCTGACGATCTGCTTTTCGGGATAGTTGTGGAACAACAGGTACGCGGCGATCGCAATTACGATTACAGCGATCACGGCAGTGACGACCCGCTTAATGAACCTGCCGTGACGTTGTTCCTCAATCCCGTACTGTTGCAGATAGCTGCCCATAAGATCTCCTCCATAGGCACATACCCGCGCAAATCAAACAGCGGGTGATCTACTTTGCCGGATATGCCTTGTCGTATGCGGCAGTTGCGTCGGCTGTGATATCGAGCACAGGCTTGAAATATATCGTGTTCGTGATGTCGATCACCACGTCAATACCACGCTGCTCGGCCAGCTTTCGCACCACCTCAGTCATTTGACGTCCGGCGCGGCCAAGAATATCCTGCCTTTCAACGTTTACGTCGCCGTTCAAGTCTTCATTGAGGCGCTGCGCCTGTTTCTGCTTCTGTGCGGCCTCCCCACGAAGCTGTGCCTCCCGTTCGGGACTGAGCCCGGCCGCGTTCAGTTGCTGCTGAAGCTTGTCGAGGTCGGTCTGAAGGTTTTGCAGCTCCTGGGTCCGCGGCCGGTACTTGGTCTCTAAAGCCGCTTGCGCCTTTTTGATGTCCTGCGTATCGGCAACGGCTTTTTGCGCGTTGATAATGGCCACTTTAGCTGGTGCAATTGCCTGGGCATGCGTGAACGCGGCGGAACCGATCATAGCTACAGCCATGAGCGCGAAGCTCCGAAATCTCGAATACATCCCTGTTTTGGACTCCTATGAATGCTGATCAGAGCGGCGCGCGAACGAGAGGCCGCGACCCGTGACTGAGCTGGAAAGAATTGACATTTTAGGCTAACACGAGGAATCTGAAGCGTCTGATGCGACGATACAGCCGTCGCGATCGATGCTAATCAGCCGGTCGCGCCATTGCACGCGGTTCCCCGCATACGAGGTGAGCCAAATCGCAAACGCGTACAAGTCCCAGACAGGCGCGAGCCAGGCGAACCGTTTAGCGACGGAACTGCGCAGCACGAGCCAGCCCGTTGCGAACGCGGAAGTGACTCGCAAAACAACCAGGGCTGCCGCCGGAATTCTAGCTCCTACGAGTATGGCTAAAACAGCCCAGAGCCCCGCATGCGCGAAGGGCAAACCGGCATAGCCTGCCTTCGATACTCGAATCGTGCGCGCCCAACGCAGCTGGTGATTCCAGACGCCGCGCCACGTTCCTTCTCCGAGAGAGGTCTCGACGACATAGGTCGAGAGCACGGCGCGTTTGCCGGTAGCGGTGAGGTGTCTCGCAAGCTGGTAGTCGTCGGCCAGATACTCTGCGACTGCGGCGAAACCACCGGCTGCTTCGAGATCTTCTGCGCGAAACGCGAGTGTCGAGCCAAAGCCGAAATCGCGAACACCCAGAAGCTGCGCCACGAGCGCGCTGGGCATAAAGTCGGTCGCAATTCCAAGCGCTTCCCATGCCGTAGCCGCCGAATGCGCAGACGCACGGTAAGCGCACGTTACGAGCCCGACGTCTAAGTCAGCGAGCGGCGTGACAATCTCGGCGAGGTAGGTATCCGTGACTTTGATATCGCCATCATTGACCACCCAGATTGGGTAGCGGGCATGCCGCGACAACTCAATGAGAACACCGACTTTCGGATTTGCGGCCGTGACTTTCGCAACAGCAAGACGGATGGCGGCGTCCGGGTATGCCGATTTAAGCCGCTCGATTTCCGCAATGGCCCCGTCATGCTCACTGGTAACACCGAACAGGATTTCGAATGCGGGATAGTTTTGTCGAACCTGCGAGATAAAAGCGGCACGCGTGTTCGGGTCTAGGCCGTGGACGGGCTTCAAAACGGAGATACCGGGCTGAAAAAACTGCCTCGGCCTGCTGCGGTGGCCCTGTTTACGGCGCTGGCGCATGGCGGCGATGATGGCGAGACATTGATACGCCGCTGCCGGAACAAACAGTAACCAGAGCCGGCGCACTGAGGCTCAACGCGACAGCAGAATCACTCCGCCGAGCACAAGCAATGCACCGGCTGCGCGGCGCTTTCCAACCGCCTCGTGCAGGACAAACTTCGCGAGAATGGTTTCGAAAACGAATGTTGCGGCGGAGGCCGGAACTGCGAAACTGAGCGGCTCGTTCTGGATCAGCTTCATAAACGTGAAGAACGAAGCGGCCATGCAGAGGATCGATAAAGCTAGGAACCTACGGCTGCCGATCGTCTTCAATAACCGGCCGAGCCCGCGGGCGCTGACCTTCTGTGCGCCGCTACGCTTCATCTCGTGACTCTGCAGGAGGTCGGCGACAACAGTGCAGATGACGATGGTCGCCAGCAGAACCCATTTCATGCCGGCGGCCCCTTCCTCGACGTCCGGTGTGCCGTCGTTCCTACCATAGAGCTGCCCGCGAAGATCAACACGATACCGCACCATCGTGGAGTGCCGACATTTTCGTCGAGAACGAATTTTCCGAGCAGCGCGGCGACGACATATCCGATGGCCATCATGGGCAATGCGAAGCTCAGATCCGCCCAACTCATCAACGCCATGCGTGTCAGAAGCCAGAGAACCAGGAGCAC
>JAFAQG010000492.1 GCA_019246575.1 Acidobacteriaceae bacterium | reverse complement strand
CGTAGGATGTCTGTCAACCACGAAGAACAAACTTTCCACGTCGTGAACGTGAGCCAAGGCTTTCAGTCCGTCGACGTACAGAATCCCATACCGTGCGGCCATCTGGGCCAGACGACGGCCGAATGCGTCCGGGTCCACACCCGCCGGAAGATTGGGGGCATTCAGCATCGCTACCTGTGCGCGCTCGGGGACCCCCAGCAAGAGAAACGGTAACCCAGCCCCGTGGATTTTAGCTGCCATTTCCCGCAGGAGAACATCGACATCCAGAAAGCGCTTCTCCCAAGCCGGCGTGAATGGAACCTTCACAAAAGCAGTATGGTCGCCTCCGTGCAGATACAGATTCAGAAATACGTCCCGATTCTGAAGGATGTAATGCTGCGCAACCAGCAGCGTACGGCTATCTCGAAAGCGAGCTTGCAGCCGTTGCAAGAAACTGAGCCTGATGATCAGCGTTGGCGCATGGTCGATTGACCGCCGGTCTCCACGCATGGCCATGAGCTTTGGATCGATCTGCTGCTCGACATCCCACGGATTGATCGCCATAATGACAATGTCCGGTTTGAGCGCGAGCGCCTCTTCGAGACGTCGATACGAATAGATGGGCGCGGCGCCTTCTGCGCCAAGATTCTGAAACTCGACAGGATGCCGGCAAGCTTCCGCGAGCGCTTTAGCGGCCCGCGCTGGAAAAGTGTCCTGTATAGGAACGAGGTAACCCTCCGCGATGGATGAGCCCAGCACCGCAATGCGTTCCGTGCCGGGAGGCTTAGGACCGCAAGGAGCCGGCGTTCGATAACCGCAGTTGTTGTAAGTCTCCGTTACCCACTGGCTTTCCGGGACCTTCATCATGGCCGTGCAGTTGGGTCGGCCGTGCGGTCCGGCAATCGGGTCTTGATCTGTGCAGTAACCCTTTTCGGCTGCGCTCCAAGTCTTACGAGCAATCACCTCGGCAGCCGCAAAGAGGACGATGATTGTTAACAGGCTGAGCAGCGGGAGGATAACGTAATCGCGCCGGGGAAGCAACTCGCCCGCAGGCTTTTCCTCTTCGCGAGTAGCTGCAAGCGGCGTCTCCAGAGATTCCGTTACGGCCAACCCAGAACCCGGATGGGATGGCTGAACTGCATCGTCGCTCGGCGCACCAGGTAGCAAATGAAAATACCTTCAGTTCAGAGTCTGGCGGCGACGCAAATAAGGCGGATTCTTAGGAAGGGCACAACTTCGACCGGCAAGAACCTTCAAGCGAATTATAGCGAGGCTCAAGAACATGATGCGCGATTTCGGGGCGATTTCGTTCCATTTACTCTCCCGTGGACGTACCAGAACGTAATCCGCCGCTTATTTTTCATGCTGTTGGAAACGCTTCGTTCTCGCATGATGTCTATCCATGCGCGGCCACACCGCGCTCCTGCTGGCGCGTGCTTTGTGCGACCGCTTAGCGCTGAGAGTGCAATCGCCCGCCTTCGCGACCTATGAGCGCGGGACAAGAAGAGCAAGGGCAAAAATCTGTGTCCCCGTGGCGAGAACGCCTGCAAGCGCTTAAAAACGTTCCTCCTGTACTCAGAATCGTTTGGGACTCCGGACCTTATATCGTGGTCGCCGGCTTAGTGTTCCGTGTCATCGCTTCGGCGGTCCCGGTCAGCATGGCCTGGGTCTCGGGCATGATCGTCAAGATGGTCACGCTGGTTTGGCAAAAGAAAGTGCCTCTAGCACCGCAGCTCTGGTGGTGGGTCGCGCTGGAATTCGCCCTTGCGGTTATCGGGGGGTTGGTAGGCCGAATCATTGACTACTACGATTCGGTCCTCGCCGACCGCTACACGCGCCACGTGAGCATTCAGGTGATGGATCACGCTTCGCAATTGGATCTGCAGGCTTATGAAAACCCGGTCTTTTACGACCGCTTGGAGCGGGCACGCGTTCAAGCGACGGATCGCTTGGGAATGATTCAGTCCATCGGGCGGTTGTTCCAGCAAGTTGTTACCACCTCCTTCCTTTCGGCCGCGATCCTTTGGTATTCGCCGTGGCTGCTGCTATTGCTCATCGGTTGTCTCTTGCCGGCATTCCTCGGAGAGAGTCACTTCGCGTTCTTGAGTTACGCCAAGAATTTCCGCCAAACGCCCGCGAAACGGCAACTCGACTATCTGCGCCAGGTCGGCGGAAGCAAGGAAGCGGCAAAGGAGTTGAAGCTGTTCGGACTCAGCCGCTTTTTCACGGACCGCTTTACCGCGATCTCGAATGCCATACTCGACGAGAATCTTGCGCTCTCACGCCGCCGCCTGCTCGCCGTCTCGCTGCTTTCGATACTGAGTAGCTGCGGCTACTACGGCGCATACGTCTGGGTGATCTACAACACTGTCGCCGGACGGCTTCAGATCAACGACCTGATCTTCTTGACGGCATCCATCATGAACGCCTCGAATAACATTGCGCAGATCTTCTCGACACTGTCGAGCATCGCCGACCAGGCACTGTTTTTGACGGACCTGCTGGCGTTCTTCGAGATGAAGCCGGAGGTGACCTCGAAACCGAACGCAGTACCTGCGCCGCGGCCCATCATCCGCGGATTCGAGTTCCGAGACGTGTGGTTCCGGTACCCGGGTACGGAGCGGTGGATACTGCAGGAGTTGAAGTTTAGGCTGGAACCCGGCGAACGGATCGCGCTTATCGGTCAGAACGGACAGGGCAAAACCACCATCGTGAAATTGATCACCCGGCTGTACGATCCCTCCCGTGGACAGATTCGCCTGGATGGCGTCGATCTTCGCGACTATGATCTCGAGGATCTCAGCAAAGAAATCGGCGTCATCTTCCAAGACTTCATGCGCTACGAGATGACAGCGCGCGAGAACATCGCGGTCGGCCGAATCGAACGTCTCGAAGACGGTGAAAACATCCGCGGCGCCGCCGAGAAGAGCTTGGCAGACGAGGTCATCGGAAAACTCCCGCTTGGCTACGACCAGATGCTCGGTCGACGCTTCGAAGGCGGCGTCGATCTCTCGGGCGGCGAATGGCAGAAGCTTGCGCTGGCACGCGCCTATCTACGGGATGCGCAAGTGCTGATTCTCGACGAGCCGACGGCCGCGCTCGATGCCCGCGCGGAGTACGAAGTATTCCAACGCTTCAGCGAGCTAACCGAAGGCAAAATGGCGCTCTTCATCTCGCATCGCTTCTCGACTGTGCGTATGGCCGATCGCATTATTGTGCTGGAGAACGGCGCGATCGAAGAGGAAGGCAATCATCAACAGTTGATGGCATTGAGACGGCGATACGCTGAGATGTTCGAGCTGCAGGCGTCAAGCTACAGATAGAGAACGCACGAATGGCTGAACACCTGGCGCAGATGAAACTCGAGCATGAAGACGCCATGCCCGTCGCCGGCCTAAGCGAAGCCGAGCAGGCGAGTCTGCGCGAGCGTGCGATGCAGGCTGCGAGGGCGTGCGGCTGGGCGCCGAACAAGCGCGGCGGTACCGCGGTCCGCGATCTGTTTCGTAAGAATGCCCGGCTGCTGCGTGAGCTCGAAGCTGACCTGTACCGCCTCACAGCTGAGCAGCCGTCCGAAGATCTTCGCTGGCTGTACGACAACTTGCGCCTGGTTCGAACCGATCTTCAGGATCTGGAGACTGGAACTAAGATTCTGGCAAAACTGCATGCCGTCCGTACGCAAACGGACGAGGCGATTCCCCGGCCCGTCGTGTTGGCGCGCGCACTTCTCGCCGCCGCCAATTATCGCCTCACCGAGGAAAATTTCTACTGCTTCATCCAGGCTGTCGAGGAGATTGAGGCACTCCGTCTCGATGAGTTAGCCGCAATGCTGCCCGCGCTAAAACTGGTCCTGCTCGAGTTGATCGCAGAACGCGGTTTCAAGGCCCTAAACGCCTTTCATGCGGAAGGCGTCGCGGCGCCCTCGTTCGATGTCGGACGCTTGATTCGCAGCTTGCGTTTTATCGGAGAGATCGACTGGAAAGAGACGATCGAGCAGTTATCGATTATTCATCGAATACTTCTGGCGGATCCGGCCGGCGTTTACCCGCGAATGGATTTCGAGAGCCGCAACGAGTACAGGCTCGCAGTTGCCGCCATCGCCGCACGTTCGGATGTGAGTGAAGCGGAAGTCGCACGGCTGGCCATAAGCATGGCCAGTCACGCCAGAGTCGACCGCGCAATGCCGGACGCATTAAGAGACCGCTTGAGGCACGCGGGTTACTACCTGTTCGATGAAACCGGTTCCCCGGAGCTACTCCGCGAGGTCGGATATCGCCCTTCGCTCGCCGCGCACATACGGCAGGCTGTCTGCCGTTTTCCGGACGAGTTTTACATCATCGGCATCGAACTCGTCACGCTGCTCACCGTGGTCACCTTGCTCATGCGCGTGGTGCGCAGCCAAGGCGGCTTCGGTCTGATCGCAGGCGCACTGCTACTCATACTGCCCGCGACACAAGCTGCTGTTGAGGTGATGAACTCGCTGGTCACCAGCCTGCTGAAACCGCGTCGTTTACCGAAGATCGATTTTTCAAAAGGCGTGGACGCGGTCTCAGCAACGATAGTGGCGATTCCGACGCTGCTCATAAATGAAAAACAGATCCGCGCTCTCGTTGACGACTTGGAAGTCCGGTATCTGGTAAATCGCGATCGAAACATCTTCTTCGCTTTGCTGACGGATCTGCCCGACACGGCCGAGCCTGTCGGCGAGTATGATGCGCGCGTTGATCTGGTCGTATCGCTCATTGAAGGTCTGAACCGGAAGTATGCGGGGGAGCCATACGGTGGGTTCCACCTCTTTCACCGGCATCGTGTCTACAATCCGCGCGAGCGGGCGTGGATGGGCTGGGAACGAAAACGCGGAAAACTGCTCGATCTCAATCAACTATTACGCGGAGTGTACGATCCATTTCCGGTGAAGGCCGGCGATTGGAAGCGCCTGCCACACATCCGTTACGTTTTGACTCTCGATTCCGATACGGAGCTGCCACGCGGCTCGGCACACAAACTGATCGGCGCAATGACGCACCCGCTCAACCGGCCACTGATCGACCCCGAGCTGAACATCGTCACCCAGGGATATGGAATTCTGCAACCGCGCGTCGGCATCAGCGTGCATTCCGCGACGCGCTCGCGCCTGGCTAGTATCTATTCCGGCCAAACCGGGTTCGATATTTACTCGCGCGCTGTATCCGATGTCTATCAAGACCTGTACGGAGAGGGAATCTTCACCGGCAAAGGCATCTACGATGTCGATGCTCTCCGGCAGGTGCTCGAGCAGCGCTTTCCGCGCAACGCGCTGCTCAGCCACGATTTGATCGAAGGCGCGTATGCAAGAGCGGGGCTCGCTTCCGATATCGAAGTGATAGACGATTACCCGTCGCACTACAGCGCCTACAACCGGCGGAAACATCGCTGGCTACGTGGTGATTGGCAGATCGTGCGGTGGATCTTCAATACGGTTCCGGACGAGTCGCGCCGCTTAGTCCGGAATCCCATCTCGCTCGTGTCGCGGTGGAAGATCGTCGATAATCTGCGACGAAGTCTCATGGAGCCGGCTACCTTCTTTCTACTGATCGCGGGCTGGTTCTTTTTGCCGGGCGGGCCGCGTTTCTGGACGCTCACTACCCTCGGGCTGCTCTTTCTGCCCATTTATTTCCGCCTGTTGTTCTCGCTCATTCGCTCCCTGGCTGAAGAAGACTCCGACAGCGCGCGCGAATCGTTTAAAGATTTCGGCCTGTCCCATGTTGGCGTGCTTTTGAATATCGTTTTTCTGGCGCATCAGGCGCTGGTTGCGTTAGACGCGATCGTGCGGACCATCATCCGGAGCACGGTTACGCACAGCCGCCTTCTCGAGTGGGAAACAGCTACGGAAGCAGAGCTCGGATTGCGTAAACGCACGCCGATTGATGTTTATCTCGATTGGGTACCAGTCGTGGCTGCATCTATCGGGCTTGCGCTCTGGTTTAAACCGTATGCCATCGATTACGCGCTGCCGTTTACCGTCGCCTGGTGTTTCTCGAAACCGGTAACGGTGTGGATCAATCGTTCGCCGCATGAGCAAGATTACGAGCTCGGGCCGAACGATCGAAACTTCCTACGCGAGATCGCGCTCAAAACGTGGCGGTATTTCTCGGAATTCAGCAACGAAAAGAATAACTGGCTCATTCCCGACAACGTGCAGGAGGAGCCGTACCGGGTGGCGGAGCGCATTTCTCCCACCAACTTGGGATTCCTGCTCAATGTACGACAGGCGGCTGTTGAATTTGGGTTCTTGACTGTTTCGGAGTTCCTTGAGCAAACCGAAAAAACGCTCCGAACAATGTCGCGGATGCCGCGGTACATCGGCCATTTTTCAAACTGGTACGACAACATCACGCTGAAGCCGCTCGAGCCGCTGTTTGTATCGAGCGTGGACAGTGGGAACCTGATAGCTTCTCTATGGTCGCTGAAGCAGGGCTGTCTGGATATGCTGCGGCACCGAATCATCCGCCAGAACGCTTGGCACGGGCTGATGACGTTTTCACAGGTGCTGGCCGGCAAACCCGAAGCAGCATGGAAGCAATCGGGTTACGATCCCTCCGCTCCTGAGACCTGGCTGCCGCAGGTGCTGCGCCAGTTCGCAAGCAAGTCATCCGGCACTGAACTTGACGGCCGCATCAAGGCGCTCGCCGACGAAGCTCGCCGTTTCATGCCGTGGTGTTTGCCCGAATTTGAAGCTGTTCGGCAGTTGTCGCCACAAGTATTCGACGCACCGAAAACACCGCTGGGCCCTGGTCTCGCGAACGCCTTCTATACAGAGTTCGACCGGAGACTCCAGGCTGCGGCGGCGAATATCACGGTATCGCCGGAGACGGCCACGCTCATTTCCCGCTTGCGTCAACAGATTCCCGAGGCCCGGGAACGAATGGCCGAGCTTGCCTCGCGCTTGCAGGCGATCGCGGATACCTGCGAAAGGCTGGCCGGCGAGATGAATTTTCAGAAATTGACGGACAAGCGGCGTAGGCTGCTCTCGGTTGGCTACGACGCAGCGCGGCAGGAGCTTGCTAAATCCTGCTACGACCTGCTAGCGTCAGAGGCCCGCATTGCGACGTTCATCGCGGTCGCAAAGAGCGAGGCGGAACAGGAAACCTGGTTCCGTCTTGGGCGTCAGCACACCATCTGCGAAGGAGTCACGTCACTCGTCTCATGGACTGGCACAATGTTCGAATACTTAATGCCAGTGCTCTGGATGAACTCGCAGCCGAATACGTTGCTTGATCGCGGTGTCAGGTCCGCCGTTCTCGCTCAGCAGAGATATGCGGCGAATCGCGGAGTGCCCTGGGGCATATCGGAATCCGCCTTCAGCAAAACCGATCCCGACGGCAACTACCAATACGCCGCGTTCGGTGTTCCCGGCTTGGCCTTAAACGTTGCCCGCGCAGGCTCGCTGGTTATCTCGCCCTACTCCAGTTGTCTTGCCTTGATGGTCGATGCCGAAGCATCTTTGCGCAATCTGCGCGGCATGCAGAAGCGGAAGTGGCTCTCGCAATACGGGTTCTACGAATCGGCAGATTACACAAGCTATCCCACCCGCAGATTCTCGTCGCGCAAATACGACTTGGTCCGATGCTGGATGGCTCATCATCAGGGAATGACCATAACGGCGCTGTGCAATGTGCTTCATAACAACCCGTTTCAGTGCTGGTTCCACGCCGAGCCGGTTGTACATGCCAGTGAGCTACTGCTGCAGGAACGCGCATTGCGCGCACGCCCGCTCGCAGATTCCCAGCCGCGCCGCGTGCTTTCATTCACGCGCAACATCATCAAAGGCCCAGCCGCCAAGGTGAGGACACCGGCGTAGCAAATCCCTTCAGCAACTCCCATTCGTGTTATCATGGATGCGTACGGTGATAACATGATACGGACGCAGATTAGCCTTTCTGCCGACGAATACGAGCGCCTCAAGCGGCACGCCCGCGTATTAGGACTCTCAATTGCGGAAGTAATCCGTCGAGCGGTGCGCGAAGCACTCCCGCATGAGCAGGGCGGTGCATGGATGCGGTTTGCTGGGTTCATCCACTCAGGCGATCGGAACGCGAGCCAGTCTATCGACGAGATAGTCTATGGCGCGAAGGACTGAGTGTTACGTTGATACCTCGGCCTTCATTGCTTTCCTTGACGGCTCCGACTCGTACCACCCTTTATTCCGCAGATTATTCTCGAAACCACCTGCCCTGATTACGTCCGCGTTGGTCATCTCGGAGGGACATGGCTGGTTCCTACGTCGGTACGATCAGCAAAGGGCGTTCCAGTTTCTTGCGTTTGTCGATGAGATGCCGGATCTCAGAATTGAGGCGTTTGGAGGCGAGGAACTCGTCGCCGTAACGAAGCTCGTGAAGAGGTTTCGAGGTCAAAAACTCACA
>JAFAQG010000491.1 GCA_019246575.1 Acidobacteriaceae bacterium | reverse complement strand
AGCGAAGACGTTCGTGACAAGCGTGTCAGGTATGCGATTCATCGCTGGCGAGACAGCCCTTCCTGATGAGACGCGAAGACCATGTTTGCGGGTTGCACACCGCGGCGGGCACAGTCGGCCGCATATAGCGCGCCATAGCTGTCCAGTATGTAGTCTTTCGCGGAGAATCCAAGCTGCCGTGCCGTTTCGTCAATCCAGTCGCCAGGCCCTTCCAGCTCCAGGTAGCTGCCGATCGGTGTCTCGTCGACCGTAACAACTCCGTCCTGATAGCGCGGATGTTTAAACTCGCTTCGATACTTCTCATACCGAAATACCGGGCTGAATCCCAGTTCCGCGAGGATTCGATGCAGAACTTCTACGGACCCGACATTGGTCTCCAGTTCTTCGCGCGTCTTGTGCGGCCCTGTGGTACCCCGCGCCTTCCACGTAAGAACGCTTGTCTGTCCAGCCTTACGCAACCGAAGAATTGAGCCGTTCGCGCGCAAGCCGCGGTTGATATCATCGTAGAGCGTATTGATTTCAAGCAGCCTCTCAACGGAGGGCTTAAATCCAGCGACCCGGAGGCGCTGCGCAATTTCGGCTACGTCTGCTACCGGTATTTTGACCTCAGTCTCAACCGCACCCTGCATAGCCCTATCATCCCGCATCGCGACGAGTGCTCTTGAGGAGCGTGCGCAAAGCGGTGCCGCAGGTGGGCCACAAGCACAAAGCCCGTTCGTTTGTTGTCTCGCGACGCGCATCGACGCCGTTTGCGCTCCCGGCGGGTTGGCGTGATGGGTGGCATCGAACAAGTGCCCGGGTTCCTGTTTTTCGATCACGTCGGCATTGCCGTCCAAACAGGACAAATCGAGGAGCATGTCGAAACGTATAAACGCCTCGGCTTCATAGAAGTGCACCGCGAAGATGTGCCCAGCCCCGATTGCGTCCGGGAGGTTCTGCTGCGCGTCGGCAATGGGCCGAACCTGGTTCAGTTGCTCGAGCCTCTTGGCCCGGAATCGCCGGTTTCGAAGCAACTGGAACGCAACGGTGGGCGCGGCGGGTTTTCACATCTGGCCTTTCGCGTGAGCGATATTTACAAGGCCTTCGATCACATGAGAGCCGAGGGTTTCCATATCATCGACGATGCGCCTCGCGCGGGCTCCCGCGGCACGACAGTTTTCTTTGTGCATCCGAAGACGACCGGGCAAACAGAATTCGGATATCTCATCGAGATCGTCCAGGAATGCAGTAGTGAACATGCTTGACAACGCGGCTGATATCGAAGCGCTGCGGCTGTCGGAAGAATTCCCGCCCGTATCGACAGCGCAATGGAAAGCGGCCGTTCAAAAAGACCTCACGCATGCGGGTTATGATCAGGCGCTCGTTTCCCACACGCAATGCGGCATTGCCGTTCAATCGTTCTACCGGCGAGAGGACGTTGAACGACTGGGCGTGCTCGTCGAGGTTGCGCCCGGCGAGTTTCCGTACACACGTGGAACTGGGCAGCCCTGGAAGGAGGTACAGCAGCCGGTGTTTCCTGCGGGTGCGGTCCGCGCCGATCGTTTCCATAAACCGGGAGCTAACCTCATCAACGAGCTTGGCTTTGCTCTCGCAGAAGCAACGGAAGAGCTCTCGCGAAAAATCACCGAAGGCGAACAAGTGGATGCGGCAGCGCGCAGCATTCAGTTCGTGTTCGCAACCGGCGCACAGTACTTTTTCGAGATCGCAAAATTGCGGGCCGCACGTCTGTTGTGGTCCACCCTCGTGGCGGCATTTCGTCCATCGAACGTACAGTCGGCGATGACTCGCATTCACGTCCGGACCTCCGTCGAGCCGCGCAGCGACTTCGAGCCGTACACGAATCTCGCGCGGGCGACAACACAGGCCATGTCCGCCGTCCTCGGGAACTGTGACTCGCTTACGATCGAGCCGGTAGGCTTCGATCCGCATCTCGCGCTCAATATTCAGCGCATGTTGCGGGAAGAGGCGCACGTCGGGCACGTGGCCGATCCTGGCGGCGGTTCTTATTACCTCGAAATTTTGACAGACGCCCTCGCTCACGAAGCATGGAAGCTGTTTCAGCGTGTCGAGCGTCTTGGCGGCTGGTCGGCAGCCGATCTTCGGCGCGTGACGAATGGCGCAGCGGAGTGGGCGTCATCCATCGAAAGGCAACCGCAGTGCAGTCGCGGGATGCGCCTCCGAAAGCCCGATTTCACCACCATGGAGTTCCAGCCACCTCGGATTCCGGGTCCAAACGGGAACGCGCACAGCGCGACGGATGTCTGGGTAACTGCAGAAAACATCCCTGTCAGGCGGTACTACATGCCGGCGGACGTCCGCGGCATGGACCACCTGGACTACGCGGCGGGTCTGCCGCCCTTTCTTCGAGGGCCGTACTCAACTATGTACGTCACCCAACCCTGGACCATCCGTCAGTACGCGGGTTTCTCCACGGCCGAAGAATCGAATGCGTTCTACCGGCGCAATCTGGCCGCCGGGCAGAAGGGCCTCTCGGTGGCATTTGATTTGCCGACGCACCGT
>JAFAQG010000473.1 GCA_019246575.1 Acidobacteriaceae bacterium | reverse complement strand
TCTCGGCGAACCGTTCGTCGGAGGTGACGAGCATGCCGCCTTCGCCCGAGCTCAGCACCTTCCCATTCTGAAAGCTGAACGAGCCAGCGATGCCGAAGCTACCCGCGCGCTTGCCGTTCCACTCCGAGCCGTGCGCGTGCGCCGCGTCTTCGATGAGCACCAGGTCGCGGTCGCGGCAGATTTGCGATAACTCCTCGATCCGACACATCGCGCCCCCGAAATGAACGGCGATGACAGCCTTCGTCTTGGGGGTTACCGCAGCGCGAACGCATTCCGGATCGACATTGAACGAATTCGCCTCGACGTCCACGAATACAGGCGTTGCACCGGCGCGCGAAACGGTGCTCGCGGTCGAGATGAATGAGATCGCGGGTACGATTACCTCGTCGCCCGGGCCGATGCCGAGGGCGGCGAAAGCCAGCTCGAGCGTTACCGTTCCGTTCGCCGCGCTGATGCCGAACGCGCAATGCTGATACGCGGCGAAGCTCTGCTCAAATTCGGCCACGAACGGGTGGAATCCTCCCCATTTCGCGCTTTCGAGGACCATTCGCAGGAGTTCGGCTTCCCGTTCATCGGCCTGGGGCCAATGAGGAATGTTCATGTTTCGATCCTCGCTACAAGCCTTGCAGAAACGGGTTGCGTTCTTTTTCGCGGCCGATGGTTGTGTTCTGGCCGTGACCGGGGACGACAGTGGCGGACTCCGGCAGATCGAGCAGACGGTTTTTAATGGAGGAAAGAATCTGGCGCGAGTTGCCGCCGGGCAGGTCGGTGCGGCCGATCGAGTCGCGGAACAGCGTGTCTCCGGCGATTAGCTTGTTCTCTTGAGGAATCCACAAGCTGACGCTGCCGGGCGTGTGCCCGGGTGTGTGCAGAACCTGAAACTCCGCCTCGCCGAGCCGCAGAACTGTGCCTTCCTCAGCGGCGGAGTCGATTTCAGTTCGGGGCGGCGTGTCCATTCCGAGCCAGGCAGCCTGAACGTCCAAGATGTCCAGCAGTGCGCGGTCGTTCCCGTTCAGATAAACAGGCGCACCGGTCAGAGCACGAAGCTTGTGCGCGCCGGCGATGTGGTCGATGTGGGCGTGCGTGATCACGATCGCCTTGACGGTCAAGCCGTTTGCATCTAAAGTTTGGGTGATTTTTTCGATCTCATCGCCCGGGTCGATCACGATCGCTTCGCGGCTCTGCTCATCGCCGAAGATGGAGCAGTTGCACTGAAGCAGGCCGACAGGGAGGATGACGTGAATCATGTCTCGCTTCATGGTAGCGAGACGTGTTTCTTATTCGCTTTCGATGCCGAGCCGCGCCATCACCTGCTGCATATCGCCGGCTGAGACAAAGCTGAGCTGAACCTGCTTGCGGTCGTTTTCTTTCAGTTCAACCTCGGTTCCTTTGCTCGCAAGCTCTTTCAGGAACTCGGGATTTTGGAACTGGGATGAATTCATCGGTTCAACCGACACTACGTGATAGCGGCCGGGCGCAATGCGCTTCACCGTGAATCCGCCGCTTTGATTCGTGCTGCCGTAGTAGAGCCCGCCGCCGTCTTCGCGGAGTTTGTCGGGAATCAAAACGATGGTTGCTGTCGGACTAGAAGCCGGCTGCCCGGATGCGCCCTCGGTTGCTGAGGGACTTTTATCGGGCATTTGTACAACGCCGTCGAGCTCCGCCGTGCCGTATGCAAAGACAATGGCGAGCTCGCCCGAGGCTCCCTGGCTGAGATCGAGTTCTGTTCCCAACACTTCCTGTTGGCCGAAGCGAACCGATTTCAGATAGGCCCCGTCGGGACTCTGGCTAGTGGACACGAAATACTTTCCCGGTGCGACGTTTTCGATTGTGAAGGTTCCGTCTGCATTGACCGTGTTCTGGCCTACAAACATGGCGCGCCCCGGCTCGGCGGGTTGCAGGAACACACGCGTGCTGGCCAGATTAACTTCTTTCGCGTCGGAAGGGCGCGTGCCTTCGATTGTGATGCGCCCCCGTATCGTTCCTGCTGCAATCGGAACCAGCGTGACATCGTTGAGATCCGAAGATCCAACTTCGATCGTTTGGCGAGCTATTGCGCGAATGCTACCAGTCCCCACAGCATTCACAGACAGTGTGTACGTCCCGGGTGCAACTCCAGGTATGTCAAAGGCGCCGTCGCTCTTGATGCTGGTACTCGGGCCGAACCATACCGGAATGTCTTGTTCTGCAGGCGTAAGGGAAAGCATCTGATTCGCGCTTTTGTCCGAGCCTCCCGCGAATTTCCCGCGCACATGGAATGTCTGAGCACTTCGCAGCCGAATGTCCATGCCCGAGACATCCTGGCCCGCCTTGATTTCGATGGGGCTGGCAGTCGCCCTGCTTGCGGCCTCAGGAAAGAAAGTATTCACCGGGCGCACGTCGGGTTTCCCGGGCGTGGGCGCTGGTTCCGGACGCCCATACGGCTGGAGTTGTGCAAATAAGTAGTACTTCCCCGGCGACAGATTCGAGATCCGATATTGGCCAAGGTCATCTGTGTTTCCAATCCCTCGCGGGAAGTAGTGCGCCTTGCCGCGATTCCAGGTTTGCGCCAACGCCTGCACCATCACGTGGCTCACGGGGTCGCCATCCTCGTCCACGACCTTACCTGAGATGACCGATTGCGGCATCAGCGCGAGGTTCAGGTTCGTGAGCTGCTGGCTGGGTTGCAGCGTCAGCGTCGTCCCCTGCGCATTGGGCGACTTAGCGCCATAGTTCGTATTCAGATATCCGGAGCGCTGGCCGGACAGGCTGTAATCCCCGGGCTCCACGGCCTCGAAACGAAACGTTCCGTCCGCTTCGGTTGTTAGGGCGTAGCCTTGCCCCTGAGCGTACTTTCGCTGCAGGCGTACAGTCGCTTTCTTCAGCCGCTCGCCGGTTTGGGCGTTGCTGGCATAGCCCTGAACCACACATTTCTGATCGGGCGGTGTTTTGCTGGGGGGCGGCGTCAATTGCTGGTCCGGGAACTGGGCCAAAGCGGAAAGCGCAGTCAGGCACGCGAGGGCAACGAACCGGGGCTTAACTTTACACACGGAAGAGGTCCTCGTGTCAGTATAGGGATTTTTTCTGCAGCGGCGAGGCGCTAGCTCGCGGGCAGTGGGCC
>JAFAQG010000471.1 GCA_019246575.1 Acidobacteriaceae bacterium | reverse complement strand
TAGCCTGAGATGCCGGAGCAAAGCGCGGGACAGCGCATGTGCCTGTTCGGGGGCACCTTCGACCCGATTCACATTGCACATTTGCGCATTGCCAACGAAGCTCTAAAAACGTTTGCGCTGACTCGCGTTGTCTTTATCCCGGGGGCGAATCCTCCACACAAAACTATAAGCGCTGTCACGCCGTATGAAGACCGGTTTCGGATGGTGGAGATTGCGTGCGCGCCGTATCCTTCGTTTATAGCTTCGCGGCTGGAGGCAGGCGCAGAGCCGAGCTACACGATAGACACAATCGAGCGCGTGAGAAAAGAGCTAGGACCGGAGGACCGGTTGTTTTTCCTGATCGGCGGAGACGCGTTCAACGAGATCAAAACGTGGAAACGGTGGCAGGATGTAATCGGGTTGATCGAATTTATCGTGGTAGCACGACCCGGGCGCGAATACGAGATTCCAGAGGGCGCCTGCGTTCATGGCCTTGATGGCATCGACCTTCCGGTCTCGAGCTCGAGCATTCGAGACCGTTTGGCAGCGGGCGAGAGCGTACCCGAGGTGCCGGTCGAAGTGCGCGAGTATATCGAGCAGCGCGGGCTGTACAATTTCGGTCGACGGCCGATTACTGTTTCGCCGTGACGCAGTACTGATCGAACGCTTGCGTCAGGAGCTTGGCGATGTGGGGCGCTTCGCGGCTTTCGATCTGGTGGCGATGAAGCATAAAGACCGGCTTGCCGTCCCGGAACAGTGCCATAGACGGTGAGGAGGGGGGGTAGCCGGCGAGCAACTCGCGGAGGCGGGCGACGGCTTCAACATCGGCGCCTGCGAAGACTGTGGCCGTTGTGTCGGGCCGCGTATGATGGGCCAACGCCATGCCCACGGCTGGACGTGCTTTTCCCGCTGCGCATCCGCAAACGGAATTGATGACGACCAGCACAGTGCCGCTGCCCGGACCCAAAGTGCGGTCGACTTCTTCCGGACTCCTGATTTCCTGAATGCCAAATTGGGTCAGGTCCCGGCGCATGGGCGCGATGAGTTGTTCGGGGTATCGCATACCTGCTTACAGGATAAGCGAGTGGGTGCAAAATGAGCGGCGCGGGACGAAAAACGGGGATCAGCAAGTCTAACGTTTGTTCGCCCGAATAAAGGCACTCATGATCTTGCCTTCGAGCTGTGGCGCGATAGCATCCACGTCGATTCCTTTATCAGAAAGAAACGCTCTTGCGTCGTCGACCTTGTAGATCCGCGTCGGCTCTATATTGACTGCCGTAAACCCGGCAGCTTTCAGCCTGGTCCGATATTGTTCGTCATCGAGCGCTCCCGCGATGCACCCCACCCACAGCAGCATGCTTTGGCGCACAGCTTCCGGCAACTCGCCTCGTGTGACGACATCTGAGACGGCGAAACGTCCGCCCGGTTTCAGGACTCTGAACGCCTCACGCAGCACCTGGTCCTTGTCTGCTGAAAGATTGATGACGCAGTTTGAAATGATCACATCGACGCTGTTATCAGGCAGGGGGATATGCTCAATTTCGCCCTTCAGGAATTCGACATTCTCAATCCCTGCTTTCTGCTGGTTCTCGCGCGCGAGGGCGAGCATGTCGTCTGTCATGTCGAGCCCGTACACCTTTCCGGTCGGACCCACGCGGCGCGCCGAAAGTAAGACGTCGATACCGCCGCCCGAACCGAGATCGAGCACCGTTTCGCCCGGATTGAGTTGGGCCAGAGTAGTTGGATTCCCGCAGCCGAGCGAGGCGCGGAGTGCCGAATCCGGGATCTGCGCGGCCTGCCTCCGATCATACAGATTCGAGGTGATGGGATCGCAGCAGTTCTCTGCTCCTGAACTGCATCCACAATAGCTGCTGGTTGCGCCATTCGTGACGCGACGCGCGGCCTCGCCATATTTTTCCTGAATGCTTTCCTTCTGTTCCATTCGCTTCAGCCCTTAAGTTCCAGACGCGAGGCGGCATGCCGTTGGATTGTTCATTGTCAATCAATCGGCGGCAGCCGATGCCCTAGCGTTCTTTCGCAAACTTATCCAAGTAAATAGACAACTCGCGATACAATTAAAGGTTAATTCCTAGCCGAAATCCAGGCCAGCGCGAAGTTCCGGTAGCAGCTGTGAACTGCCCAGTAACCTCGCCCTTTCTGCATGATCGCAACAGAAACACCCACCCAGTCTCGCGCCGCCGAGTTCCGGAAAAAAATCCAGACGAAGATTGTCATCGCCGATGGCGCGATGGGCACCATGCTGTACAGCAAGGGCATCTTCATTAACCGCTGTTTCGACGAACTGAACCTGTCGATGCCGTCGATGGTGCGAGAAGTTCACAAGGAATATGTCAACTGCGGAGCGGAGGTGCTGGAGACAAACACGTTTGGAGCAAACCGCACGCGTTTAGGCGCATTCGGGCTCGCCGAAAAATTGCGGGCTATCAACGAAGCAGGAGTACGTCTGGCGCGCGAGGCTGCGGGCGAGAAGGCTTTCGTAGCAGGAGCAATGGGACCGCTCGGTGGGTATATCGAGCCGCTGGGCCCGATGTCGTTCGCCGAGGCACGAGCCGCTTTCCGGGAGCAGGCGGAAGCACTTGTCAGTGCCGGCGTCGACCTCCTGGTTGTGGAGACGTTTTATGAGCTGAGCGAATTGCGCGAGGCGATTGCGGCGGCGCGCGAGGTAGCCGGGCCTGAGATGATTATCGTCGCGCAGGTGACCGTAAACGATGACGGCAGTCTACGCGACGGGACGAGCACGGAAACCTTCACGCGAGCCTTGAACAGTTGGCCCGCAGATGTGGTCGGGGTGAACTGCTCGGCCGGGCCGAAGGTGGTGCTCGAAACCGTCGAGAAGATGGCGCGCTATACGGATAAACCGCTGAGCGCGATGCCGAACGCGGGCCTTCCCGCGACCGTCGAAGGCCGGAACATGTATCTGTGTTCTCCCGAGTACATCGCCCAATACTCGCGCCGGTTTATTCAGGCGGGCGTGCGACTCGTGGGCGGCTGCTGCGGGACGACACCGGAGCATATCAAGCAGATCCGCGGAGATGTGCGGTCGTTGCAGCCTGTTCAGACGCGGGCGGCGGTGACGGTGACGGTGGATGAAGGCAAGCCGGAACCTAAGCGGCTGTCGAAGATCCCCGTTTCGGAAAAGACACAACTTGGCGCGAAGCTGGCTGCCGGCAAGTTCGTCGCCTTCGTCGAGATCCTTCCACCTCGGGGTGTGGACGCTTCGAAAGAGATCGCCGGAGCAAAGCTCTGCCGCGACAGCGGCATCGATTGCATCAATGTTCCCGACGGTCCGCGCGCCAGCGCACGGCTCAGCGCGCAAGTGGCGTGTCAGCTGATTCAACAGCAGGCCGGAATCGAAGCCGTACTTCATTTCTGCTGCCGCGATCGCAATATCCTCAGCATCCAATCGGAGCTGCTGGGAGCGAACACGGTCGGTGTGCGAAATCTGATTTGCATTACCGGCGATCCGCCGCGGATGGGTGCATACCCGGACGCGACCGCAGTGTTCGACGTGGATGCGATCGGGCTGACGAATATCGCCAACAATCTGAACCATGGTCTGGACATCGGAGGCAATCCGATGGGATCGCAAACAGCACTGCTGATCGGAGTGGGCGCAAATCCGGGCGCAGTCAACATGGAGGAAGAGCTACGGCGGTTCGAGTGGAAGGTACAGGCGGGCGCGGAGTATGTGGTCACGCAACCGGTGTTCGATCTCAATCTTCTTGAGACATTTCTGCAGAGAGTCGAGCAGTACCGGTTGCCGATCATTGCAGGAATTTGGCCCTTGACGAGCTATCGCAATGCAGAGTTCATGGTTAATGAACTGCGTGTCCCCGTGCCGCACGACTACATGGAGCGGATGAGGCATGCAGAGAGCGCGGAGAAGGCGCGAAGCGAGGGAGTGCTGATTGCGCGGGAGATGGTAGAGCGCACGCGACGGCTTGTGCAGGGCGTTCAGTTAAGCGCGCCGTTCGGGCGCTACGAAATGGCGATTCAGGTTGCCGAAGCCATCGGCGAACGATAAACTGCGAGGATACCCGGCCGCTGAGGCGGCCGGAAAGTCGCACCTCCCCCTTGCGTGGCAACCGATCTCATCGAAATAGACATTCAAAATCCATCGCCTGAGGCGATTGACCGCGCAGTTGTGGAGGTCACTCGGGGCCGGATTGTGGGGGTGCCGACGGATGCCCTGTACTCGCTTGTGGCAGATCCGTTCAATTTGAACACTGTGGGCCACGTGTTTGCGGTTAAGGGACGTGAGACAGTTCGAGCACTGCCGCTGGCGGTCTGCGACACCATGATGGCTGAGGATCTGGCAAAGGAACTCAGCAGCCGGTTCTACATGCTGGCCCGGCATTTCTGGCCAGGACCGCTGACGATGATTGTGCCCGCGGCGGCGAAGGTTCCCTTGAAAGTAACGGGCAACACGGGCAGACTTGCAATCCGACATGCGAACTCGCCGGCCCTGAATGCAATTGTTGAAAAGCTTGGGCACGCGGTGATCGCTACGAGTGCCAATTTGTCGGGTCAGCCTACTATCTCGAGTGGCATCGAGTTGTTCGCAATTATGGACGGCAGGATCGACCTGGTGCTGGATGGTGGCGTCTGTACCGGGCCGGGGCCTACGACGGTGGATATCACGGACCCTTACTGGCGCGTGATTAAGGAAGGCGCGATTCCCGAGAAGGAGATTGCAGAAAGATTGCAACCGGCTTAACCGGGCCCGCAATTTCTGGTATCCTGAAGACTCGAAGCGTTCCCTGCGAGAGCCTTACTCCCGGTCTCCAATATATTGATCCGATAGTCAATGTCATTGGAGTCTGACTCGTATTAGCGCCCGTGCGCATGCTCCGGGGTCTTAGACTCTGCGGAGAAGCCTAAAGGTGCTCGGAGGACTCCCCCCTGGTCTCATAGGGGTCAATGACGGAGGTCGGCTGGAGGTTCTCGCAGGGAGCGCTTTTTGTTTTCGGGCCGAATGAATATTCTGTTCATCGGCGACATCTTCGCTTCGGGTGGTCGCGGAATTGTCGCCGACCATCTAAACGCACTTATCGCAGACCACAAGATTGACGTCACGATTGCCAACGCGGAAAATAGCGCGGGGGGATTCGGGATTACGCCGTTAATTGCGGAAGAACTGCTGGCGCTCGGTCTGGATGTGCTAACAGGCGGTAATCACAGCTTCGACAAACGCGAGATTCACGACTACATCGGTCACCAGCCGCGGTTACTGCGACCGGCCAACTATCCGGACGGATTGCCGGGCCAAGGCGTGTATACGGGCACGGCTCGAAACGGAGTTGCGTACGCTGTGCTGAACCTCCAAGGACGCGCGCACATGGCGAACATCGATTGCCCGTTTCGAAAAGCC